>NZ_CAWMCN010000119.1:0-21975 GCF_963865925.1 Vibrio sp. ZOR0018
AGTTCATTGATAAATCTTTTTTGATTATCATCAACGAGTGCCCACACAGATTGATAGGTTTATATTGTTAAAGAGCGTTCCTGTCGAACAAGACCGTTAAGTCCGTGTCGCTAGGGGTGCGAATAATACGCTTTAGCTTTTAAGAGTCAAGAGTTATTTTTAACTATCTTTCTCTTTCAACTAGTAACTCGTTTGTGAGGCTTGCCTCACTCCGTGTCAGTGAGGCGGCATTATAGGGAGGTTTTACAATGTGACAAGTTCTTTTTTAAAATCACCTTTCATTCGCTCAAAAAGCCACCAATGTCGCGTTTTATTGAATAAAACTTCAACATTTGAAGGTTATCACAGCAATTGGTTGGAAAAACACCAAGCATAAACGTAAGATTGATGTGTCTATTTTGTTAATCCTAGACATCCTTCTTCTTTTACTTGATATGTAGTATTCCAATATGAACTCTAATAAATCGATTTTACTGGTTGCATCTCTTGCAATAATAGGCGCAATCCTTTTTTCTCTGGTCGCGCTTTCTCCCGCAATTACTTTTGTTCTTGGTGTTGTCTCTTCCGCTCTTGTTTTTAAATTTTTTGGCAGCAAAACGCTAACCGATGATGAGGAGTCAAAACTCTCAACGAAAACACTGTATGTCGGTAACTTGCCATACAAAGCGAATGAAGCTCATGTTCGTGAACTTTTTGCCAAATATGGAGAGGTCTTTGCCGTACGTTTGATGAAAGATAAGCGAACGGGCAAAAGGCGTGGATTTGGCTTTGTTGTGATGGCTTCTGCAAATGTAGATGGTGCTATTTCAGCTTTGAATGAGAAAGACTATATGCAGCGTACATTGAAGGTACGTGTGGCGAATGATCCTAAACATCCTGATGACGATATGTTTGAACAGGAGTAAAACCTAAGTGAGCTAATCGGCTATTGAGCGCGCTTTCTTCCCAAGGAGGTGCGCTTGATAATATCTTGTGTTGTTTGATTTTGCATTGTGGCTCGCTTTTCACACCCAATAGCTCTTGCACACGACGAGCAATAGCTTCTCCGGAATCAACTAGCACGACACTCTTCCCTAATACGGCTTGGATCTCTTCTTTTATTAATGGGAAGTGTGTACAGCCAAGGACCGCCACATCAATACGGTTCACCAAAGGGCTAAGAATCTCTTTTAATTCTGCAAGATCGACAGCTTTGCCCCTCAATTTTTCTTCTGCCATATCCACTAAGCGCGTTGACCCTAGCAATTCAACATTCTTGTCAGATGAGAAATCTCGAATCAAATCGTGAGTGTATTGACGAGTGATAGTCGCTGGGGTAGCAATGAGTCCCACGGCTTTATTTGCCAGTGACGAGGCCGGTTTAATCGCAGGGACAACCCCCACAACTGGTACAGCAAGACAAGAACGCAGCTTGGGTAAGACGATGGTGCTTGCGGTATTACAAGCAATAACGACCAAATCAATGCGCTCTTTCACAACAACATCGCTTACCAACCTAACCACACGCTTAATTAACACCTCTTGATTGAGCTCTCCATAAGGATAAGCTTCATTGTCAAACAGGTAGATGTAGTTTAATTGTGGTAGTTTGGCTTGGACCTCTTGATAAACCGATAACCCACCAACACCAGAGTCAAAGATAAGCACATTAAGCTGAGACGGTTGCGACACTCTGAGCACCTTATAATGAAAACGTTCCGATCATACTCGCTCTTTATCAATTGGCAATGCTCTTGCTCGGTATCTTTGGTGACAAAAACGTTCCCCCAGTTGGAGATGCGTCAACTCTAACTCCAGTGTTCCACCCAAAAAACAGGGCGCATCGGTGACCAGTGTATGAAACTCACCATTTTCGCCACACGGGTCAACCTTTGCTGGTAAAGAATCAATAAACGCTCGTCCATAAGGTTGTCCACAATAGTCTGGCGTGAGGCTGTGACCATCTGTCGTCATCACCATGGTTTGGATGCCGCGATTTATGATCTCTCGCGCAAGAGCGCTACTATCTTCGCCTAACAAGGGCAACACACACTCCCAGCCAGCCGGTTCAATATAGCTTTTGCGATACTGCGCAATACCGTTACAGAACATATCGCCAAAAGCAACGGCGTCTATCTCTAATCCACTTTGTTTTAATGCGCTGATGATGGTCGATTGATAAAGCTCGTTACTTGGAAATACGGCAGGCAGCTCTATTTTGACAACGGGTAATTTTAAAAGTCGTGCTTGTAGCTCAATTACATACAAGGGGGTGGCTTGAAAGGGCACTTCATCTTCGACATAAGTGGTAAAAATGCCCACCACACAATAACGGCTATCTTCCAATAAGCGCTCTAAAGTGAGGGTTGAATCTTTTCCGCTAGACCAACTGACGATAACGTTCTTTTTCATCATCACACTCGCAAAGTAAAAACCGCCCACAGGCGGTTTCAAAAATCAGAATTGGTAAGTAGCATTTACGTAATATGTACGCTCTGGAGATGGGTATCCACCAGCTGTCTCATACTCTTCATCAGTAAGGTTCTCGACTCGACCGTTTAAAGTAAGATTTTCATTTACGTAGTAGTTAACTGAAACATCAAACAAACTGTATGCAGCCAACTCTTCAGAGAAGTCTGGTCGCTCACCGACGTATTGGTACCCCAATGACAAATCAACATCATCGAAACTAGCTGCCGCGTTATACTTATAAATCTTCTTAGCACGGCGGACTAACTGTTCACCAGATTGGTCTTTTGGATCTTGGAAGTTAGCACTCACTTGGTGGTTAATAAAGCCTGTATCAAAACCGACAACCATTTCCACACCACGTAATTGGCTTTCACCATCAGTGTTGTAATACTTACTCGTCGCGTAATTATAATCAATTAAGTCTTCAACGTTTGTATCGTATCCAGTAATTGACCAATCAACCTCTTGGATTAAACCACTAAAAGTTAATTCAAATGAATCCGCTTTCTCGGCTTCTAGCTTGTCATTACCGTAGTAACTATATAGTTGATACAAGTTCGGAGCTTTAAACGATGTACCATAGGCAGCCTTAACCACAAGCCATTCTGCGTAACGATAACCTAACCCTGTGTTATACGTTGTTTCAGTATCAAACTGTTCATTGTCATCAGCACGAATGCTCAACTCACCAAACACTTTATCCGCATCTACGTTTAATGCCGTGAAGTATGCAACATTGGTTCGATCATATTCAGTATTCGATGGCTTAACGATGTAGGCCTCATCTCGCCAATCAACACCACCACTTAACGTCAGTGCTGAAGTAACTTTGTATGAGTTTACCCATTGAACATTAAGTTGCTCAAGCTCATCAGACGTAGCCGAAGAAGAGTTCTTACCTAGAGACTTTTCGTAATTCCAGTTGTCTTGGTTTTGATAATTAACTAGGAATTCAGACTTTAGCTCACTGCCATTAAATTTAACGCCAGCAGCAACAGTAGAGTTTTGTACTTCAGCTTCTTTGTAAGAGTGGACAGGGTTGCCGGTATTATGATCAACATACGAACCATCATATTGAGAGATAGTCTCGAACATTCGGAAATTCGCAAAGCCACTCCACTGTTGGTCGAAGTTATGTACATACCCGAGCAAAGCATTACGTGATTCAAACCCATGACGGTCACCATCGTTTACTCCGGGCATTGGGTGAACGTTATAGCCCTCATCAGAATCGTAACCAACCGATACGTTTAAATGACCGTTCTCGCCAACTTTAGTACCACTAACAAAACTTAATTCTTCATAATCACGGCTGCCTAATCCTGCACTCACTACAGTTTCTTCATTGTCAGAACTGACAACTGTAATGATATTAATCACACCACCAATAGCCTCTGAACCATACATAGCAGCACGAGCACCTCGTACATACTCTACTCGGTCAACAAATGCGATTGGCAGCTGGCTGAAATCGACACCACCTTTTGCAGCGCGAGCAAAACGAATGCCGTCAATTAAGACAAGAACCTGATCAGAGTTAGCACCTCGAACAAAGATCGAAGCTTGCTGGCCTCTACCACCATTCTGTGTAACTTGAATACCCGTTAATCGTTTGAATACATCAGTTAGTGACTTAGCTTGAATACGAGCTATATCTTGACGTGTCACAACCTCCACTTGAGCAATAACACTTTCGGTACTTTGCTCAAAACGGTTAGCCGTAACCACCATGGTTTCGTCAGCAGATGCTTCTTGGGCGTGTAAATTGGAGATAAGTGAAAGCAGCGATGCTACAGCCGCCGCTAAAAGGGATTTATTCATATTGTGATCCTAATTCGCGTAAGTCCTACCAAATCAACCAAAAGGTGGAATAGATTTGGCTGCTGGCAGGTATTCGGACTTGAGAGCTCTTGACCTACTAACCCGACTTCCCACAGCATTTTCCTGCAGTGTCATATTGGGTGTTCGTTCTCTCTTACCGCTGCGCGTCAGTTCTGGATTCACACCAGATTCCCTTTTCGGCCATCTATACCGCTAGATAGCACCAGCTGAGGGCGATACTATGGCTCTATTGATAATTTGTCTAGTACTGATTGGTGTCAGCTATTTTTGTTAGCTCGCAATTAATGACTAATTCAGGACAAAACTGGACAAGCGCGAGGGATTGAATAAAATCTGCGCTCTTTATTATTTGAATGCACCATACCCAAGCAAAGGTAATACCATGGCGACTCTTGATGTAAACCCACAACACTACCAGCAACAGTTGGCGGAAAAGACCGAGCGTCTGACCCAAATGTTCGCACAATACAACATGCCTCAGTTGGAAGTGTTTGAATCACCAGAGCAGTATTACCGTATGCGTGCAGAATTTCGAGTTTGGCACGAAGGTGATGAGCTTTACTACATCATGTTCAACCAAGAAACACGTGAAAAATACCGCGTTGACCAGTTTCCTGCGGCCAGTCGTTTAATTAATGATTTGATGCCACTTTTGGTCGATGCACTTAAAGGCAGCGACTCACTGCGTCGTAAACTTTTCCAAGTCGATTTTCTCTCCACTCTTAGTGGTGAAGTACTGGTTTCTCTGCTTTATCATCGCCAACTCGATGAAGAATGGATAACCCAAGCAAAAGCATTAAAACAGCGTCTCAATGATGAGGGATTCAACCTCAATTTGATTGGCCGTGCACGTAAAATGAAAGTCGTGCTAGATCGAGATTTTGTGATTGAGAAACTGAACGTACATGGTCAAAGTTACATTTATCAACAAGTGGAAAACAGTTTTACTCAACCAAACGGTACTGTTGCGCAAAAAATGTTGGAATGGGCCGTTGACTGCACGCAAGAGAGCCAAGGCGATTTATTAGAGCTCTACTGTGGGAATGGTAACTTTTCACTGGCATTGGCGAAAAATTTCGAGCGAGTGCTCGCAACCGAATTAGCCAAACCTTCTGTTGATTCCGCGCAATACAACATTGCGGCGAATAAAATAGACAATGTGCAAATCATCCGCATGTCTGCCGAAGAGTTTACTCAAGCGATGGAAGGTCAACGTGAGTTTCGTCGTTTACAACAAGCGGGAGTTGATCTCAAAAGCTATCGTTGCAACACCATTTTTGTTGACCCACCGCGCTCGGGGATGGATATCGATACCTGCAAAATGGTGCAAGGCTACGAGCGGATTGTGTATATCTCCTGCAACCCAGAAACCTTAAAAGAGAATTTAGACACTCTATGTGAAACACACAAAGTGACTCGTTTCGCTCTATTCGACCAATTCCCTTACACCCACCATATGGAAGCAGGCGTATTGCTGGAGAAGATTAAATAAGACTTTCAATCGATATTTAAATTTCGACTTAATCGGCTTTCACGCATTCGTACTGACAACATTACCTATTATGCTACTCGCTCTGACTAACGGTTTAATCAGGGCGGGCTATGGCACAGGGCGATGCAGAGCCCATACGATAACCGTTGAGATCACCGCTTACCTTCTGCCCAATGCAGAATCTCTGCATACTCACCCAATTCTACAATCAGTAGAGCCTGCCCACCGGTTAATTCAATCAATGGTTATCTGTCATTTTGTCTGACTTTGAAGCAGAAAATTACACCGCATCACAACGAATAGAACAAAATAATCGGTGAGCCAAACTAAATGCATGGGAACGTTTACAGATTGATTTTGATATAAACGTCAGACCCAAAGCCAATCTCATTAAGGAAAGTTCATCACTCGCCTTTAAAATTGCTTAAAAACACATTCCAGAGAGGATGATCACACGAAAGAAGAATAAATCCGTTATTACTATGAAAATGTAAACCCCATCGTGGAAACGTTTCCACATTTTATTTACACTGAATAGCAAGCTAGGACTCAAAAAATAAAACAATTAGCTACTCTATGTATGGCACTGTTTTTGGCCGCGTTAGCGTCGATTACCAGAACAAAAAAGTCATCCATTACGGTATTCACTACCGTAGCTCAATACGGTTAGAAACAAAAAATCAAGTAGGAAAACCATGAAGGCATTTTCAGATATTCTCCAACGACGTGACTGGGAAAGCCCGCAATCAGTGAATATTCACTGCTTAAAAGCACACAGCCCACTTTCCAGTTACCGAGATATTGACCATGCCCGTGACGGCGTTTACGCCCAACGTCAATCGCTGAATGGCCAATGGAAATTCAAAGTGTTCGACTCGCCAGAACAAGTCGAAGGCGAGTTTATTCAAACCAAATTCAATGACACGAACTGGGATGAAATAACGGTTCCTTCCAACTGGCAGCGACAAGGCTACGACAAACCAATTTACACCAACGTAAAATACCCGTTTGAAGTAAACCCTCCATTAGTGCCCGCTGAAAACCCGACAGGTTGTTACCGCACTACGATTTCCCGCTCAGAAGCCGATCTTGCCAATACCCAGCGCATCATCTTCGATGGTGTGAACTCAGCATTCCACCTATGGTGCAACGGCACTTGGGTGGGATACAGCCAAGATAGCCGCTTGCCTTCCGAATTCGACTTATCGCCCTACCTAGTGGCTGGCGAGAATACACTTGCCGTGATGGTGATGCGTTGGTGTGATGGCAGCTACCTAGAAGACCAAGACATGTGGTGGCTAAGTGGTATTTTCCGCGACGTAGCTCTGCTTTCTAAACCGCAACACTGCATTGAAGATGTATTCGTCACGCCAGATTTGGATGCGTGTTATCGCGATGGTTCACTATCAATCGTGACGCACATTTCAGCGCCAGATTGTTACCAAGTGCAAGTGCAGCTCTTTGATGGTGAATGCGCAGTGACTGAGCCGCGAATTGATCGCCCGCACAACCGCCGTATTGACGAGCGAGGCACATACGATGACGTGGTATTTCAAACATTGCATGTGCGTGAGCCAAACAAATGGAGCGCAGAAACCCCCAATCTATACCGCCTAGTCGTTTCACTATTAGATGAAAACGGCATACATCTAGAGAGTGAAGCCTATCATGTGGGCTTTCGCAAAGTGGAAATCACTGATGGTCAGTTGAAACTCAACGGCAGGCCTTTGCTGATCCGTGGCGTTAACCGTCATGAGCATCATCCAGAGCTTGGGCATGTGATGACAGAAGAAGACATGATCCGCGACATCTGTTTGATGAAGCAATACAATTTCAACGCGGTACGTACAGCGCACTACCCAAATCACCCTCGTTGGTACGAACTGTGTGACCAATACGGCTTGTACGTGTGCGATGAAGCGAACATCGAAACCCATGGCATGCAGCCGATGAATCGCCTTTCGAGCAATCCACAATGGGCACACGCATACATGAGCCGCTACACCCAAATGGTGATGCGCGATAAAAACCATCCTTCTATCATCATCTGGTCTTTGGGTAACGAGTCTGGCCACGGCAGCAACCACAATGCGATGTACGCCTGGTCGAAAAACTACGATTCGTCGCGCCCTGTTCAATATGAAGGTGGCGGTGCCAATACCGCTGCAACCGACATCATTGCGCCTATGTACGCCCGTGTGAATACAACGATTGCAGATGAAGCAGTACCAAAATGGCCAATCAAAAAATGGATTTCTCTACCCAACGAAACTCGCCCACTGATCTTATGTGAATACGCTCACGCAATGGGTAACAGTTTGGGGAGTTTTAATGAATATTGGGATACATTCCGCGAGTTTCCTCGCCTTCAAGGCGGCTTTATCTGGGATTGGGTAGACCAAGGCTTGAGCCAATGGGACGAGAACGGCCAACACTTCTGGGCTTACGGTGGCGATTTTGGCGATAAAATCAATGACCGCCAGTTCTGCATCAACGGGTTGATCTTCCCAGATCGCACTGTGCATCCAACATTGGAAGAAGCCAAATACTGCCAGCGTATGATTCGCGTGTCGCTGCAAGAACAAGCGAAAGGATTCTGTCATCTATTAGTAACTAACGAAAACCTATTTCGTGCAACGGACAACGAGCAATTGAACTGGTCACTTTTGGAAGATGGCAAATTGATTCAATCTGGCTCTGTTGTGCTGAACATCAAAGCCGATAGCCAAGCAACCGTAGATATTGCTTTTGAATTTACACCTAAAGCAGAAGCGCGATACCACTTGAATACTGACATCACCTTAGTGGCTGAAACACTTTGGGCACCCGCGGGACATGTGAGCGCTTCTGAGCAATTTGCGCTACGCAATACCGCAGGTCTCGCCATGCCTAAATTGGAAACGCAACCAGCCCCAGCGATAAGCCAGCAAAAAGGCATGATCGTAGTCACCAGCCTAAATGAGAAGCATCAATGGTGCTGGGATAGTCAAACAGGCTTGATGATTGATTGGCAAGTCGATGGCAAAGCGCAAATGCTGGCGGCACCGCAAGATAACTTCTTCCGTGCGCCACTGGATAACGATATTGGTGTGAGTGAAGTGGATAACGTAGATCCAAACGCTTGGGTATGCCGTTGGGATATGGCTGGTATTGGCCAATGGAAACGCGAATGTGTCAGTTGCCATAGCGACATGTTGGCGCATGCCGTGCAAGTAACATCAACTTTCGCTTACCAATTCAACGGTGCCGTGCAAGCCATCACCACTTGGACGTATACGCTGAAAAACAGTGGCGAAATGCAGCTGACCGTTGATGTGACACTTGCCGATGATCTACCACCCATGCCACGTATCGGCTTGGAGTTGCAATTGCCATTGCATGAGCAGAGTACACCAATCACTTGGCAAGGTTTAGGTCCGTTTGAGAACTACCCAGACCGCCTATCTGCAGCACGTTTTGGTTTGCACACGCAAACGCTAGAAGAGATGCATACTCCGTACATTTTCCCAACCGACAGTGGCTTACGTTGTGGAACTCAATGGCTGCAAGTGAACGAACTGGCGATATCTGGCGATTTCCAATTTAGTGTCAGTCAATATGCTCAACAGACGCTGGCAAAAGCAAAACACACCTGTGATTTAATGGCAGAAAAAACCATTTATGTGCGCCTAGACCATCAGCACATGGGCGTGGGTGGTGATGATTCTTGGAGCCCTAGTGTGCACAAAGAATTCCAGCTAACTGGCAATAATTACGTTTACCGAATATCGTTCAAAGCAATTTCGCATCGTATTTAAAAACGCACCGATAACGGCTATCGCCACTTACAACGATTACGTGACAGCGGGATGCATGACGCTACGACAAGAAAACGGCGTCCACATCCCTGTGATATGTCTTTGATAGGCTTGGATGACGGTCACATCGCACGCTATATCTACCTAGTCATTGATGACTTAGTCGGCGTGATGGCGACCAAGAAAACCCAATTTTCTTCCAACCCAGAGTAGCAACAACAGCAATACGAGAATGGCGAAAAAGTTAGAACCAGAATCTGGATATTGTGCTTTGATAAATGCCGAATGACCAAAAGCACCGACAAAGAAACAGGCAAGCGCTACCAATGGAAGATCTTCCGCCACCGGATGGCGCAAATATTCTTGATACAACGCCTGCACAGAAAGCACTAATGCAATCAGTGGGAAAATGGAGAACGGAACTTGGCTAATGGTTACCCAAGACAACAAGGCATCGCCGCACATACCTGCGATGAGCGCTAGCACAAGTGTTTTTCTTTCCGAACCACGATGGGTTGTGTTGTTTTCATTCGACATTACTCTATCCCCCCTTTGAGCCGATTACGTTCACGTTCTTTGCGATACCAAAATGCCCCTTTGGCTAGCATTCGCAACTGCATGATCAAACGTTCAGCAAGCTCATCTCGCTCACGTCGATCTAAATCTAAAGCTTCAGCGCCGGAGCTGAACACCAAAATAACGGAAGCTTCGGCCTGAGTTAATGCCTCGTCACGACCCATGCCTGTCGTCATCAAATACTCGGTGAGCTCTGCGGAAAAGTGCTGTATTTCTCGCACTACCGCGGCACGAAACTCGCAAGAAGTACCTGAGCGTTCTCGCAGTAATAAGCGAAACACATTGGGACTACTTTCAATAAATTCCATGAAGGTTTCAACCGACGTGCGAATCACACTGCCCTCTTTGACAATGCGCTGCCGTGCTTGGCGCATCAATTGACGCAGCAGTAAACCGCCTTCATCAACCATGGTTAAACCCAACTCATCCATATCTTTAAAATGTCGATAGAATGAGGTGGGCGCAATCCCCGCCTCGCGGGCCACTTCTCGTAAACTTAAGTTAGAAAAACTCCGATCGGCACTTAATTGGCTAAATGCTGCATCAATCAATGAACGACGTGTTTTTTCTTTTTGTAATGCGCGAATTCCCATCGATTTCATATTAAGTCGCTTCTCTTTTACTATCTGAGCCATACTATAACGTGATTGAGCACGTTGTCTAAGCCACAACATCGCCTCTTTGGACAAAGTAACCAATTAAACAGTCACCTAACCTAATTTCAATCACTCGCCACAGTAAGATGGGCAAAGCAATAGCATAAAGTGGCATTTTCACCTCTCGAGCGTGATCCTCTCCACTCTCTGATGGCAACATCGTTTACCGCACTGATGGATCAGTTAAAATCTCGCTACAGCAATGTTAAACAAATACAACAAGGAATAGAGTATGGCGAACCAAAACCACTTCGATGTCATCGTAATTGGTAGCGGCCCAGGCGGAGAAGGCGCCGCAATGGGTTTGACTAAAGCGGGGTTTAATGTCGCCATTATCGAAAAAGAGAGTAGTGTTGGCGGCGGTTGTACCCATTGGGGCACCATTCCCTCCAAGGCGTTACGCCATGCGGTCAGCCGCATCATCGAATTCAACAGTAACCCTCTATTTTGTAAAAACAACACCAGTATTCATCTCACTTTCTCTGATATTTTAGGCCATGCTAAATCTGTGATTGATAAACAAACTCGCTTGCGCCAAGGCTTTTACGATCGCAATCAGTGTACGCTGATTTTTGGTAACGCTAAGTTTACCCACAAAAATACCGTGGCGGTTACGCACGCTGACGGCAGCATCGAAAAATACAGCGCCGACAAATTTGTGATTGCGACTGGCTCACGCCCTTATCAACCTGATGATGTTGATTTTACTCATGAACGAGTTTATGACAGCGATTCGATTCTCTCGCTTAAACACGATCCTCGCCACATCATCATTTATGGCGCAGGCGTCATTGGTTGCGAATACGCTTCGATTTTCCGCGGATTAGGCGTCAAAACCGACCTCATCAATACCCGTGACCGCTTGCTGTCGTTTCTGGATAACGAAACGTCTGATGCACTCTCGTACCATTTTTGGAACAGCGGCATTGTGATTCGTAATGATGAAACCCATGAAAAGATTGAAGGCACTGACGATGGTGTGATCGTTCACTTGCAATCGGGCAAAAAAATGAAAGCCGACTGTATCTTGTATGCCAATGGACGCACGGGCAACACTGACAAATTGAACCTCAAAGCGGTGGGCCTGAATGCCGACTCACGTGGCCAACTGGCCGTCAATCGTAACTATCAAACCTCGGTGGAGCACATCTACGCGGTCGGTGATGTAATTGGCTACCCAAGCCTTGCGAGCGCAGCCTATGATCAAGGTCGATTTGTCGCTCAAGCGATTGCTCATGGTCAAGCGCAAGGGCACTTAATTGATGACATTCCAACTGGGATTTACACCATTCCTGAAATCAGTTCAGTAGGCAAAACAGAGCAAGAACTCACCGCGGCCAAAATTCCGTATGAAGTTGGCCGCTCTTCGTTTAAACACCTCGCACGAGCACAAATTTCTGGCAAAGATATCGGCAGCTTGAAAATTTTGTTTCACCGAGAGACAAAAGAAATTTTAGGTATTCATGTGTTTGGAGAACGCGCGGCTGAAATCATCCATATCGGACAGGCAATTATGGAGCAAAAAGGCGAAGCCAATACCCTCGAATATTTCGTCAATACCACCTTCAATTATCCAACCATGGCCGAAGCCTACCGCGTGGCGGCGTTAAATGGCCTGAATCGATTGTTCTAATCATCGACCTAATTCTGCCTGCTAATGGAATGAAAGCCGCTAACGAGTGCGGCTTTCTTTTTGGTAACCTAGTGAGTGAAGTGCTTAGGGATAGATTCGGTGATCAAGTGAGAAAAACACCGCGTCGCCATTGTGAGATAAAGACCACACCTAAACTGATGCCGCGCATCGCCATAAAGCTGATCATCGCCATCCACAGGGCGTGATTACCCAAAGACTGAGCCAGATAGAAAACGCTGAAAAAACTGCACATCGCGACAAACATGCTGTTGCGCATCTCTTTACCTTTGGTCGCGCCGATAAAAATACCATCCAATAAAAAACACCACATCGCGGTTAACGGCATCGCCACCAGCCACGCTAGATAACGGTTAGCCGCTTGCTGAACTGCGTTAATGTCAGTGATCAGCGTGATCAACGCCGATCCCCACACCGCAAACATCACCGTTAACGCTAAACAGATTAGCGCACTCCAGAAAAAACTGCCGATCAGAGCTCTTTTGAGCTGCGCCTCACTTTTTGCACCAATCGCTTTGCCAACCATGGCCTCCATCGCATAAGCGAAACCATCCATGCCATAGGATATCATCATCAAAAAACTCATTAAGACAGCGTTAGCCGCCACAGTTTGATCGCCAAACGCCGCCCCTTGAAAGGTCATAAAGCTGAACGCCGCCTGCAAACAGAGTGAACGCAGGAAAATATCGCGATTCAATTTCACAAAGCGGCTAAGACCTTGTGTCACTAAAACACCTAGCTGCAGTGGCGAAGGGAGTTGATGCCGCCACCAATAGCGCCAAACACACAGTAAACCAAAGCTCATACCCGCATAATCGGCGATAACCGATGCCAGCGCAGCACCTTCCACTTTCCAGCCGAAACCCAACACAAACAGAATGTCCAACGCGATGTTGGTTAAGTTAGTTATGATCACCATCCACATCGGCGCTTTAGCATTTTGCGTGGCTAACAGCCAACCGAGCAGTACAAAGTTGGCCAATGCGGCGGGCGCACTCCACGCTCGAATCACAAAATACTGCAACCCATATTGTTTTACTTGCTCACTGGCACTGCTAGCTGAAAAAATCGCATCGCCAATCCATCGATGCAGAATCAAAAACAACAACGCAAATGCCAGTGCCATCAAGAGTCCTTGCAGCAAGACTAACGCCAGTTTTTGTGGCGACTGTTCACCGTATGCTTGCGCCGCAAGGCCTGTGGTCGACATTCTTAAAAAGCCGAGTAACCAGAAAGTAACACTGACTACCGTACCGCCGAGTGCCACACCACCTAAATACCAAGCGTGTTCCAGATGACCGATCACCGCCGCATCAACTAAACCTAACAGCGGTACGGTAATATTGGACAGCACCATAGGTATCGCCAGTAGCAACACTTGTCGATGTACGGAACGGTTCGATAACGTTTGTAAAATAGATTGCAACACGTTGACCTCTCATGGGTGAGAGCAAAGTGTAGCGGAGTGATAGGAGGACGGCTAGCGGTTACTCACCAACGGACATAAACTAAAACGGGTGTTAAGCGCAGCTTGTAAACCATCACCTTACTTAACCAACGTTGCCATAATTTCCAGCGGCCACAATGTTGATCGAGCGGTGAAAACGTTTTTGCCGACGAAGCCCAAGGCAAGACATTGAGTACCGCTTCGGTTGGATTAGCAAAACCATGTCCGTAATGGCCTGAGCCCATTTTCTGACCTAAAGCGGAAGCAGTTTTGTCTCCAGCCAGCATTAAACAAGCCGCCGCATTAGAAAAATGCAAACCCAATGCGCGGATAAAATAGGTGAGTTGCTGCGCCGTACAATCTAATAACGCATGCTCACAAACGATTAAAACGGCTGAGGATTCCGCAATAGGCAATGCATCCAACCACTGAAGATCATCGACACTGCCACACACATGTTGATAACGCTCACTGCGATGAAACAATTTCTGCCGCCACAGCAGGTTTTCGGTGATATCGAGTTCTATCCAATGGCAACGCCCGTTGTCTACCCGATAAAAACGGGTATCTAACCCTGCACCGACATTAATGATCCATCCATCAGGGTTACGCTCAATAAACGCGCGCACTTGTTGATCGCACAATTGCGTTAAGGTCGCATGCAGCAATTGTTTTTGATCGATATCACCGCTTAAACATTCGGGGGCTAAGTGACAGCTCTGGCAGGCCTTTGCAGCGATCGGATCATACACTAACCCGTTATCAACCAAACTTTCGCGGCTACGAAACCACAACGGTTGAACTAAATTGGTTGGAATATGATGACGTGGGGTTAGTGAATGTTTATCGGTAGGCATTACCATCTTCCTTATGTCGCAACTCGATGTAACAACAAAGAAGATGATAATGAATATCAGTTAGAATGACAAGTTATTGAGAATAGATCTCAATAATAAATTACATCCAATCGGTATTGCGAATAATGCCGACGGCCACACCTTCAATGGTGAGCTGCTGAGATTTAAGATCCACTTCAATCGGTGAGAACGCTTCATTCTCTGCGTGCAATAACACGGTAGAGCCTTTGCGTTCTAGACGTTTTACCGTCACATCATCTTCAACACGCGCCACCACCACTTGCCCATTACGCACATCTTGTGTTTTGTGCACTGCGAGTAAGTCACCGTCCATAATGCCAATATCTTTCATACTTTCGCCTTGCACACGCAGTAAGAAATCCGCTTGAGGGCGAAACATATTGGGATCCACTTGGTAATGCGCTTCGACATGCTCTTGCGCCAAAATAGGCTCTCCCGCCGCGACTCGACCAATTAAAGGCAGGCCAAGATCTTCTGGCTCATTGGCAGCTTCAAGTAAGATACGCAACCCACGAGAGGCACCCGGAATAATTTCAATCGCTTGTTTACGAGCCAGTGCTTTTAAATGCTCTTCTGCGGCATTGGCGGAACGAAAACCCAGCTCGCGTGCGATTTCAGCGCGAGTCGGTGGCATTCCGGTTTCGTCGATCTTACTGCGGATAAGATCAAATACTTGTTGCTGGCGGGGCGTTAACGGCTTCATATCTCACCTGTCTGTTTATACAGTTAACTGTGAGTATATCCAGTAATCGAATAAATGGAAGAGCGGACGCTTATTTTTTGGCTATTTACAAAAAATGCCGCAATCGACCGATAAATACCTCACCGATTCACTCACCGCGCTCGCAAGTGATGCTGTTTTACTAAACAATAATGATTAAAAGGTTTGACCAGTTTCTGGTATCCTTGCGGCTCAAAAATAGCTAGCCGCTTCGGCGCATATCGATTTCTCTGAGTATCAACTCACAGGGAAATGGACATGCGCTTAAGCATATTGAAATATTCTTGAGGCGACGACCTTTATGTCTTCTGGACACTCATTATCTCGTTCACTACTAAAATTACCTTTGTCTGCGTTGGTCAAAGGCACGGCGATTCCTTCTAATCCAATAGAAGACCACGGCATTGATATTCACAAGCCGATTGTTTACGCCTTACCTTTTCGCTCAAGTGTTGATTTGCTCACCTTGCAAACTCACGCCAAAGAACTGGGTTTACCTGATCCGCTGCAACCACTTGAGCTAAACGGCAAAAGTTTTGCCCGTTATGTTTTCATCTCGGCGCGCCCAACCTTGATGCGCAATGATCAGCACGTTCCTAGTGACTCTATCGCTCTTTTTTCTGAACTGCTTGAGCTACATAAGTTTGATACGGAATTGGACGTTCAAATGATCCCAGCGACGGTGCTTTGGGGACGTAAACCAGGTAAAGAGGGGCAAGAGAAACCCTATCTCCAAGCCTTAAATGGCCCACAAAAAGCACTCGCGGTAATTTTTGCTGGACGCGATTGCATGGTGCGCTTTAGCCCCGTCGTTTCACTGCGCTATATGGCTGATTCACACGGCACCGACGAATCTATCGCGCATAAATTGGCACGAGTGGCTCGTATTCATTTCTCTCGCCAAAAGCTGGCAGCTTCTGGGCCAAATTTGCCCAATCGCCAAGCGCTGTTTAACCGCCTAATTAAATCACAAGCGATTGAAAAAGCGATTGAAGATCAAGCGAAAGCCAACAATATCTCCCTCGAAAAAGCACGCAAAGAAGCGCATGACATCATGGATGAGATTGCCGCTGATTTCTCTTACTCCTTAATCAAGAAAGGAGAGCGCATACTGGGCTGGTTATGGAACCGCATTTACCAAGGGCTTAATATAAATAATGCCGCCACCGTGCGTCGCCTTGCGCAAGATGGACACGAGATTGTCTATGTCCCTTGCCACCGCAGCCATATGGATTATCTCTTACTTTCTTATGTGCTGTATCGCGAAGGTATGGTGCCACCGCATATTGCCGCCGGAATCAACTTGAATTTTTTCCCAGCAGGTCCGATTTTCCGCCGTGGCGGCGCATTCTTCATTCGTCGCAGCTTTAAAGGCAATAAGCTCTATTCGACCATTTTCCGCGAATATCTGGCCGAGCTATTTGCCAAAGGCTATTCAGTTGAATATTTCAGCGAAGGTGGCCGTTCACGCACTGGCCGTTTACTGCCAGCGAAAACAGGCATGCTGGCGATGACCATCCAAGCCATGTTGCGCGGCCTTAACCGCCCGGTGACCCTCGTTCCAGTTTATATCGGTTATGAACATGTGATGGAAGTAAGCACTTACGCCAAAGAGCTACGCGGCAAAAGTAAAGAGAAAGAAAATGCGGGTTTAGTGCTGCGCACGATTCGCAAGCTGCGTAATTTTGGCCAAGGCTATGTCAATTTCGGCGAACCGATCCCGTTGAACCAATACCTTAACGAGCAAGTGCCAGAATGGACGCAAGATATTGATCCTATGGGCAGCACCAAGCCGCAGTGGATCAACCCTATTGTTAACCAACTGGCCACCAAGATGATGACGCACATTAACGATGCGGCGGCGGCCAATGCCTTAACTTTGTGTGCCACCGCGTTACTTGCTTCACGCCAAAGCGCACTGGCTCGTGACAATTTGGTTAAGCAAATCGACTGCTATTTATCGCTACTAAATAACGTGCGCTACTCAGCAACCTGCACTGTGCCTAAAGCCAGTGCGGAAGAACTGGTTAACCACGCACAGTCGCTCGACAAGTTTGTAATTGAATCCGATACCATGGGCGAGATTATTTCTCTTGACCGCAATCAGTCGATTTTGATGACCTACTATCGCAATAACATCATTCATCTGTTTGCCATTCCCTCACTGATTGCGCAGATGTTGATCCGCCAGCAAACGCTATCACTAGAGCAGATAACCGCCAATGTGGCACTGATTTATCCCTTCTTAAAGCAGGAGCTATTTTTAAGCTTTGCGCAAGATGAACTCGCAGATGTAGTCAACGCTTACGTTAACGAACTGCAACGTCAACAATTAGTGACGCTAGAAGAGGGTGTCGTGGCTATTAATCAAGCCAAAACACAAGTGTTGATGCTGCTCGGTCGTACCATTTCAGAAACCCTACAACGCTACGCGATTGCTCTCAATCTACTGGTTGCCAACCCTGAAGTGGGCAAATCAGATTTAGAGCAAAAAAGCCAAGAAATTGCACAACGTCTTGGCCGTTTGCATGGCATCAATGCCCCTGAGTTTTTTGATAAAGGGGTATTCTCCGCCATGTTTGTCACGCTCAAAGAGCAGGGCTATTTGGATGTTGATGGCAATTGCCATTTAGAACCAACCGTTCAGCTAGCACGCCTACTTTACTCGATGCTCTATCCTGAAATTCGCTTAACCATTCAAGAAAGTATCTGCCAAGCGAACTAATCGGGCGTAAGAAACAGTAAAGGCATCCCAATGGATGCCTTTACTTTATTCGTGAAGTACTTACAAAAACTAGTGAACTACTTACCAAAACGCAAAAAGCAGGCCCAACGTTAACACCATGCCAACGTGATTGTTATTGAGAAAAGCGTGGAAGCATAAATCACGATCACGATGACGAATTAAACGCTGCTGATACACAAACAGAGCCGCTGCAGCCAATACTGACCAATAAAAACTCGCCCCTAACTGATAATAACCACCAAGTGCGATCATCAACGCCAGTACCAATAACTGTAAAATGCCGATGATGATTTTATCAAAACGACCAAATAAAATAGCGGTCGATTTGACTCCGATATTAATATCGTCATCACGATCAACCATCGCATACTGCGTATCATACGCCACAGTCCACAACGCATTGATCAAAAATAGCCCCCACATCACCGCTGGCAATTCGTTGGCTTGCGCCGCCCATGCCATCGGAATAGACCAACTAAAGGCCAGCCCTAATACCAACTGCGGAAGGTGTGTATAACGTTTCATGAACGGATAAACAAACGCTAATGCGATACCGACAAAGGAGAGCTGAACCGTGAGTGGATTCATGGTCAAAACCAGCAGGAAAGAAGTGATACCTAGCGTTAAAAACAGTGCAATCGCCTCTTTGGTTGTCACACGCCCGGCAGGCAAAGGCCGCTGTTTGGTTCGTTTAACATGTCCATCGACTCTGCGATCAGCAAAATCGTTGATCACGCAACCCGCTGAGCGCATCAACAACACCCCCAACACGAATACCAATAATACTTTAGGATCGGGGAAACCTTGCGCGGCTAAAATCAATGCCCATAAGGTTGGCCACAACAATAGCAAAGAACCAATTGGCCGATCCATGCGCATCAGTTGCCAATAAGCACGCGCCTTAACCAAAGTCATGACACTCTCTCCTTAGAGTAAATCGGTGAAAAGGGTAAAAACAGCTCCGCAACTAACATCGGTTTATTATTCATCCATAATCGTGAACGGCGTGCAAGCAACGGCCCCTCTTCCATCATTGCCCAGCCCACTTGTAGTGCGTCACGCTTAACGTGCTCAGCACGAAAAACCGTTAACCCAAGCGGGATATCACCTTGACGCGCTAAGTCATATTGCTGACCCAGCATCGAAGATTGAGGAATTAAAGTACGGCCTAAAACCCATGGCTGTTGATCACCACGCAGCACAACCTGACGTAACAAACAGGCTTCATCAGATAACAGAGCCATCTCATCGCCCTGTAATTTTTCTGCCTCAACGAGCTTATTGTGCAGTAGTTCAACGCTCAGTTGCTGACACTGCGCCTCTAACACGCGAGATAATGATCCTTGCTCTAAAAGCCAAGACTGAGAAACCTGATCAGGAAAAGAAAAAACGTCAGGTTGTTGCCAAATTACTTCTCGCAAAGCAGACAGATAGAGCGAAATTGATTGATTCATACTAGTATTCAATTAGTGGCTTTATCAACATACAATAAAGGTCCATTTTTGGTTAACACAACCATAAAAAGCGCTCACTCACAGAATCCCTCGGTTGGAGGTTAGAAACCCGCTTGTAAAAACGGGAAGCGACAACTGCGGTATATTCCAAACAACGAGATAAGCATTTTGATTACAATCCGATGCTCTATTGTAACAAGACTCAAGCGATTCGAGTATCGTGAACCAACTAAAGAAAAGATAGAAATATGCTTAAACGTTATGTAGCCCAAATAATTATCGCCCTAAGCTTGTTTTGTGCGTTACCAAGTTATGCACAAGATGAAAAAGCGCCTAGGCTGGCGTACTTTACCTTAGAGCCGGATCTCACCACCAACTTTTTCACCAAAGGAAATAAGTTAGGTTACATCCAAGTTCGTATCGACGTGATGGTATCCAGCGACGCCGATTTACCCGCCGTTGAACGGCATCAACCACTGATTCGTGATGCCATCGTCGAGCTACTCGGTAAACAGACCGAAGAGACGATAAAATCACTCGCAGGTCGGGAAGATTTAAGAAAAACGTTGGTCACAGAGCTCAACGCGGTGTTACTGCCTGAAATAGGCCGAACCATTATTGCTGACCTACTGTTTACTAAATACATCTATCAATAGAGCAGCGATTGCCGCTCTATTGATGTTTTGCTTAACGAGTTCGATGACGGCTGGCGTCATTTAATCCAAAGGCGATTCCTGCAAATAGACCCGCTAAATGCGCGCTGTTGGCAATCGCCATAAAGGGTTGTACAAACCCGAGCACCAACCACACCAGCATAAAACCGATCACCGGTTTGGGCATTTGCAAGCCAAGATGAGGGGCTTTCCAACCAAGCATCCATAGATAACCGACCAACGCATAGACCACACCCGATAAACCACCAAAATTGGCTCCTTCAACCCAGTACTGAGCCGCACCGGACAACAATGCTGACACTAAAAATAGCTGTCCAAGTTTGAATGATCCAAGCCGTTTTTCAACATCGCCCCCCAACTGCCACCACCATAACAAGTTAAAGACGATGTGCAGCACAGAGAAATGAAGTAAAGCATGACTAAACCAGCGCCAAATCTGCCATTGCTGCCCAGCCAAAGCAGGAAAATGTAATGCGGAAAATACTTGATTGGCTAGCCCAAACTGCTGCAATGCAAAGATAATGGCGCATACCATCATCACGCCCAGTGTTAAAGGCCCAGCTTTGGCTTTGAGCATCGCCAACATGCTCGGTGAACGATATTGAAAGTGACTTTTACGGCTTTCAGCCACATCCCATGAAGCGGCTTGATACTTTCTGTCATTTGGATTGTGCAGAAAATGGTTGAGTTCCGCTTCGGCTTCAATCTGATGTTGCTCATCAAGTAACCATAACGCAAATTGACCACTCCCTTCCGGCATCATTTGAATCTCAATTTCACGAGAGGCCATGTAATCAATAAAGGCTTGCGCCATTCTTGGGTTATTGAGCGTGATCAGTCTTAACATAAGTCATCCTAATTGCTGGTTACGGGCAAGCCTGCACGATGCCAAGCTTCGAATCCACCATCCACACTATACACCTGTTCAAAACCTTGGTTAATCAGATACTGTGCAGCACCTTGGCTGCTAATACCGTGATAACACATCACTAAAATGGGTTGGTCAAATTCGCTTTTTTCCATAAATGAAACCATGCTATCGTTGGTTAAGTGGAATGCGCCATTTGCATGTGCAACCGCAAAAGATTGCGCATCACGAATATCCACTAATTGCGCATCATGTTGTTCCATTAAAGCTTGTGCTGCTTGAGCATTGATATGTTGAAACTGATCCATCGCTTCCTCTGATTGGTTTTATTTTTGGCGTTTGATTGTAACCTATCCCAAGGCAATCAAGTACACGGCCTTTATAAGGTTATCCACCACTGATCACTTTTTCACCGTTTGTGGATAATCTTGTGGATTGCGTTGATAAAGTAGTAAATGAGAAATAGATCCACAACATGTAGTGATGATCCTTACTTTTCTGTGTGTAACACAATACATATCCCCAAATATAAAACGGTGTTCAAGCCTTGATTTAACCGACTTGATGACAGCTCACGAATAATTTTGTCACAGAGTTATCCACAATCAGCGCGCTGAAAATTTGATCACTTAAAGTGATCAAAAGTAAAAATCCGCCTTCTTAGAAGGCGGCTTTGGTTTACAGCCCCCTGAAAGGGGGCATCCTCGCGCTGTTAGTTCATC
>NZ_CAWMCN010000120.1:0-4291 GCF_963865925.1 Vibrio sp. ZOR0018
TGGCGGGAGCAAACTTCATGATTATCGCACCTTACTGTTTTTATGTTCAGAGGTGTCGCACTTCGTACTTGAATCCAAGGATAGGAAAATGAGTGAGGTCGAAGATCCCAAGTCACCGTGTATTAGACAGTGCTGTTTAGGTGAAATGGATATTTGTTTGGGATGTTTCAGATCGTTGAATGAAATTATTGATTGGCATTCTTCAACGATAATTGAAAAGAACAAGATTCTTATTGCATGCCGTCAAAGAAGGGAATTGGCTCAAAAATCGAGGTTTTAGCTTTCTCTAAAAGTATTACTGGTGATAATTTTGTCTAAGTTGGCTGAGAATTTGTTAGAAAATGAGCATATAAAAACGGCCCTTGACGTCGTGGGCCGCTGATATTTAGTAATGCAAGGCTAGTGCTCAGGTGTTTCTAGCAGCTTGATGGCACTTTCAACTGCATTATTGATCGCTTGGTCATTTTCAAGTTTTCCTGAACTTGCTGGCCCAAGGGCTCTAGAGTATAGAGCTAATTGTTTGTCCAAAGGCAAGCTCAACTGTTCATACAGATTTTCGCGAATTTTTGCATGTTGTTCAGGATCTTGGTTTGCAAGGCTAATAAGTGTTTCATAAATAAGAGCTTTCATATCATGTCCATTTTATTATAGTTAACTTGGTGCGTATGGATTATAGCTGAGCCCTTAATGTAAATCTTGTGCAACAATCACATAACAAACGGCTCAAGAGGGATTGCCAACGCATGGCGACTTTGGTGCAAAATTGAAGTTCAGTGTTTAAGTGTGTTTTTTGAGTTCGGCGGTGCGTTGCCAACCCCTTAGCCGGGCGTTATATTTTTGTTTTACGTCAGTGGATAAAGGAAAATATGAAAAGAATAATGTTAGTCTCTTTATGCTGCTTCAGTTCGGCAAGCATGGCGACGATAGGCATTGCCGAAGGTAATTACCAAGATAATGAAAGGGATAGGGTCATTGAGGCTAAGCTATTTTACCCAACAACTATGACCACACCTGAAACTATTTTCGCTGAAAACATAGCTTTCTATGGGTTTAAGGCTGCTAAATCAGCAATCCCAAAGGGTAGGAATTTTCCATTGTACATCCTAGTTCACGGAACTTCGGGTAATTGGAAAAATCTATCATGGCTTGGAAGCGAGTTAGCTGAGAAAGGTGCTTTTGTCGTGTCAGCAAATCATCCTAGTTATACAACAGGTCAAGCTACGCCGGAGAGTGTCCTTAGAATGTGGGATCAGCCTAGAGATGTCTCCTTCCTTGTTGATCAGATACTATCAAGTGATTACGCTCAATATGTAGACAAAGATAATATAACTGTCATCGGTTACTCTTTGGGTGGTTACACAGCATTAGCATTAGCAGGCGCCAAATTCGATATTAAGGGGTATCAGGAATACTGTAATCAGCACAATGATACGTCATGCGATTATTACAGCAATGCATTCAATGATCTTTCACTACAGGAACGCCTTATGATCTCAGGCGATTACAGAGATAAACGGATAACAAATGCAGTTGCTATCGCTCCAGGCTACGTGCCTGCGATATTACCCAAATCGTTAGATACTTTGTCGGCAAAAACTCTAATAGTTGGTGCTGAATTGGACAAGACTATCCCGCCCAACTTACAAATTACTCCGTATATAAATACCAGCCTGAGCAACCTTTCTTACAAAGAAATCAAAGGTGCTTCGCACTTTAGTTTTATGCAAGTTTGTAAGCCTCAAGCTATTGAAATATTGGCAGAAGAAGGCGCAGCTTTTGTTTGCCAAGAAACTGGTAACGTCGATCGAAGCTCAATTCATCAAGGGTTGCTTGAGGTATTGAGTCCACTGAAATAAAAAATATAACAAACAATTTAAGAGGGATTCCCCACGCTTGGCATTTTTTGTTTGTGTTTAGTTTAGTGTTTACGGTGTCCAAATTGGGTGTCGTGGTCGCGTGGCTCCCCCCTTAATTGGGCGTTATAACTACTTTTTGAGTACATCATTAGGAGAACGAGATTGTACGAAAGTTCATTTGAAATTCGGCTCGATTATAAACCTTCGACAGGCAAGCCTGAACGAGTGTTTTTGGCGATGGCAGCTTATGTGACTGCTTTTGAGAACTTGACGTTTACTGTCGGCAAATCAGTAGATGCTGACCTTAATTTCACTTATGAACTTTCGGGCGTTCAAATTGGTTCTCTGAAAAGCATAATCAAGTGTACTTCTGGCTTGCAAAAAGTAGCTAATGCGTTGACTTCAATACCTCTATACATCGCTAATTCAATGGTTGATTTAGATAGTATCGAAAACGAAGACGTTATCGATAGCGCCGTGAAAGGTGTCGAGGACGGACTTCTTGCGCATGGCGCTGTAGAGTTCCCCAATCAGGTTAATATTGACCGTTATCAATACGCCAAAGATCTCAAAAGCCTTTGCAAGGCTTCTGAACTACTGGCTGATGGCGAAACTATTGACATTCGTACGCCTCAGGCTAACAACGTCACGTACCTAAATACGAGAGTCAGATTCGATAAAGAGGTCGACGATTTATTTGTTGCTGACAGCACAGAGGTTAAAAAAATCGAAACCTTACTGGTAAAAAAGCCAGTATTCTTAGGTGACTCTCAGTGGGACTTTAAGAGTGTAGAGAGAAATGTCTCATTCTCAGCTTCCATAGAGCATAAGGAATGGCTAGGTCGTTATCAAAGCTGTGATCTTGGGCATTTAGACCCAGGAGATGCATTAATTGCTTATGTCTGCTATCAGGCAGTGAGGTTGAAAGGCTCAAAGACATATACTCATAAACAGCACCGTATCTTGCATGTCGAACGTGTTGTAAAAGGAAAAGAGCTGCAAATTCGTATTGAAGAAGCGGAGAAGTATCGTGAAGACAGCAAATAGTAATATTCTTGCTTTAATTGCTGACTACATTTTCGTAATACTGCCTTTCGTCATAATACTGATTGTAAGAAGTGCCCAAGGGGTGAGTGGTTCTTTTTATATGCTTCCCGATTGGGGCATAGCCGCAACCATAGTATACGGACAGTTAATTGTTAAGCTTGCTACGGCTCTCGCTAAAACGAATAAGCCAAAGAAAACTTCAGCGGTGAACTTCTATCTAACGGTATTAATTGCCTTTGGTCTAGTGGTCAATGTGGTGATTAATATTCTGATGTTAGTTATTCCAAACGAGGTACTAGGTAAGACTCAGATAGTACTGTTTACTTTGGCTACCATTTGTCATTTTATTATCGGATCAGCTGTAAATCATATAGAGTCGGCAACAGAGAAAGCGTAGTTATAACAAAGCATTTAAGAGTGATTCGCAACGCTTGGCAGTTTCGCTTCGCTCAAGTATAGCCAAACGTCGCTCACACCTTAATGCGGCGTTAACCCTCTTCTGGGTATATGTAAATAAATTCAATCACTTGACTGATTTTGATAATTGGCTCTCTCTTTTTTGAGGCTGAATGTGTTGATATATGCCAGCTTATATAAAACTGAGGTTGGCATTGAAATGAGTGATAGATTTTGTGAAAAGTGTGGCAAACAAACAGAGCATAAAGAGCTCATAAAACAAAAGCCCTCAAAGTATGGAAAAAGTAAGAAAGAACAATTTAAGGCTTTTCTGGAGGGCTTTTTTGGTGGTGTGGCAAGCCCAGTTGGAGCATCGCTAGATTTAATCAACAGATATGTAGTTTGCAGTGAGTGTGGCCATAAGACTTTAGATAATCAAGGAGATGAATTTCTTTAGTCATGAGCGTGTTGCAGAGAGTTAACAAACGGCTCAAGAGGGATTGCCAACGCGTGGCGACTTTAGTACAAAATTGAAGCTCAGTGTTTACAGTATGTTTTTTGAGTTCGGCGGTGCGTTGTCAACCCCTTAGCCGGGCGTTATGCAACTCAGGTTAATTTAGGGGCTCAATCTTTTGGGATTTCTCCGGCTATTCGTTTTGTGTTGTCGGCAAATGAACTTTTTCACCCTCAGATTCGTGGTTAACTCAAACCGTAAAACAGACAAGATTCTTGGTTTGCCTCAATCATTTTTAGCGTTGGCTTGCTGCCAATTCAGCGGGCGCAAAGTGTGGAAAGGACAAGTTTATCGAGCATTTTGTACTTGCTGAAGTTTTCGCTCGTTGAGTTTTCCTAACATAAAAGCTTGGTTTGTTGCTGAAAGGTGGACTTTGTTTTGGTAGCTCATTTATCACGGCTCTTGCTTGGGTTGATTCTTGAATCACTCAACTATTGCAATTGTGGCTTTTGGTCGTGTAAGTTAAGTTTATCTTATT
>NZ_CAWMCN010000121.1:0-28669 GCF_963865925.1 Vibrio sp. ZOR0018
GCTGTCGCAAGGCAGCAAGAGAACGAAGCCCGATGAACTTACATGAGTAAGTGATTCGGGTGAGTGAAAGCAGCTAACGCAGCGACAGTGCCAATGATGAAGAGGATTGTTAGGTAATCGCTTGCGCTCACACAACGAAAGCGTATAATTCCCAGCAATTTGTCTGAGGGGTAGCTATGAAAACGGACGTTGTTATTCACATCTACAACGCAATTCGATTCAATGTAGGTCAGCGTGCTGACTTACTGGGCGCGTTATTTTTCCCCTCTCTTGATTTTTAAAGCCTCCCTATTGGGGGGCTTTTTTATGGCTACTAGAAAATTATAGGGAAGACGACCATGGTGAATTCGCTTTATCAAAAGCACATTATTTCGATTCCGGAGCTCTCTCGTGACGAGCTGGAATTGATTGTGAAAACCGCAGGCCAACTCAAAGCGGAACCAAAACCAGAGCTGATTAAGCACAAAGTGGTAGCAAGCTGCTTTTTTGAGCCGTCGACTCGTACTCGTTTGTCTTTTGAAACCGCTATTCAACGCATCGGCGGCAACGTGATTGGCTTTGATAATGGTGGCAACACGTCACTGGCGAAAAAAGGCGAAACACTGGCCGATTCAGTACAAGTGATCTCCTCTTATGTGGATGCGTTTGTGATGCGCCACCCCCAAGAAGGCGCAGCACGTTTAGCCTCTGAATTTTCAAACGGCGTTCCTGTGATTAACGCTGGCGACGGTGCCAACCAGCACCCAACCCAAACACTGCTTGATTTGTTCACCATTGCCGAAACACAAGGCCGCTTAGATAGCATTAATATCGCCTTTGTTGGCGACTTGAAATATGGCCGTACCGTCCATTCTTTAACCCAAGCTTTGGCTAAATTTAACCACATTCGCTTTTTCTTTGTTGCGCCAGATGCGCTGGCTATGCCTGACTATATTTGCGAAGAGTTAGATGATGCAGGCATTGATTACAGCCTGCACACCGATATGGAAAGCGTTATTCCACAGTTAGATATTCTGTATATGACGCGCGTCCAAAAAGAGCGCTTTGATGAATCAGAGTACGCGCACATTAAATCGGCGTATATTTTAACAGCCGCCATGCTTGAAGGTGCACGCGATAACTTAAAAGTGCTACATCCGCTTCCGCGCGTGGATGAAATCACCGTTGATGTGGACAAAACGAAGCACGCTTACTTCTTCCAACAAGCAGAAAACGGGGTCTACGCCCGTGAAGCTTTGCTGGCGCTTGTGTTAAACGAAACCCTGTAATAAAGGAGCCCCAACCATGACTAAAGAGACTCAATTGCAGGTTGAAGCAATTAAAAACGGCACGGTTATCGACCACATTCCTGCGCAAATCGGTATTAAAGTATTAAAGTTATTCGATATGCACAATTCTCATCAACGTGTCACGATTGGCTTAAATTTACCCTCTTCCGCGCTGGGCGCAAAAGATCTGCTGAAGATTGAAAATGTGTTCATTAATGAAGCTCAAGCCAATAAATTAGCACTTTATGCACCGCATGCGACTGTCAACCAAATCGAAAACTACCAAGTGGTGAAAAAGCTAGCGTTGACACTGCCTGAGCAGATCAATGATGTTTTTGCCTGCCCAAACAGCAACTGTATTTCCCACAATGAACCGGTCGAAAGCAGCTTTAAGGTTTTCGAAAAGAAAAACGATATTCGTTTGAAATGTAAGTATTGTGAGAAAGTTTACTCACGTGAGATTGTGACCGAACGCGAGTCATAATATAACCCCGTTTAAGTCTATCGATGCCTCACTTTAGTGGGGCATTTTGCACTTTACCTGCCGTTTCTTTAAAGGCAAACTGACGCCTACCCTTCCCATAAAAACAGATGGAACACAATCATGACTAAAGTACTTCATACCGAATCCGCTCCTGCCGCAATTGGCCCTTATGTACAAGGTGTCGATCTTGGCAATATGGTGCTAACTTCAGGGCAAATTCCAGTCAACCCAGTCACCGGCGAAGTGTCAGCAGATATCGCAGTGCAGGCTCGTCAATCTCTCGACAACGTAAAAGCCGTGGTGGAATCTTCTGGCTTAACAGTTTCTGACATCGTAAAAATGACTGTATTTGTTAAAGATCTGAATGATTTTGGCACGGTGAATGAAGTCTACGGTAAGTTTTTTGATGAACATAACGTGTCAAACTACCCAGCGCGTTCATGCGTAGAAGTCGCTCGCTTACCCAAAGATGTGGGTATTGAAATTGAAGCGATTGCGGTACGTAAGTAAGCATTGCTCATAATCAGCACAGTGTAAGCACCACCAGTATGCCACTCTGACGTGAATGTGCTTTTTCAAACCTCGAACCCCGTTCGAGGTTTTTGTTTAATCCAAAAAATCAATTTTTACACCTCATACTTGCTACTTTAGGGTTAGTCACCAACACTTATCGTACTTTTGAACCGTTCGAGGTAGTGAGATGCAAGGGATTATCTATACCGTTCTTTCTGATTTAGTCATCGAAAAATTTGGCGCACTGTTTTGGGATCAAATGCTCGAGGATTTAAAACCTAGCTCTCAAGGCATCTACACCGCTGGAGAGCAATACTCCGATGACGAACTGCTTGCAATGGTGGCTTATTTGAGCGAGCAGAAAAACATCCCCACCGATGATTTAGTCCGGCTTTATGGGCAATACCTATTTTCTCGCCTGTACAACAGCCTTCCTGAAAATTACCCAAATAAAAACAACTTATTAGAGTTTTTGATTTCGGTCGATCAAGTGATCCATAAAGAAGTGAAGCGGCTCTACCCCGATGCCTATTTGCCGCAATTTCAATGTAAAAGCGAGGGCGATCGATTAACCATGTATTACACCTCGAAAAGAAAATTGTGCGCTGCAGCAGAAGGACTCATCATCGGCGCTTCAGAACAATTTGGTGAAGAAGTCGAAATCGAGCAGCCCCAATGCATGCATCATGGTGCTTCATTTTGTGAAATTGTTGTCACCTTTAAGGGCAAACATGAGTGAAATAGAGCAATACCAACGCATTTATGAGCGTGAGCGTCAGGCTCGTTTGCTGGCAGAGCGGTTACTGCAAGAAAAAAGCCGCGAGCTCTACGATAAAATTTTAGAGCTGCAAGAGACTCTGGATCAACTTCATAGCGCGCAAGCACAGCTTGTACAATCAGAAAAAATGGCCTCCGTCGGTCTGCTGGCGGCTGGCGTTGCTCACGAGATCAATAACCCAATCGGTTTTTGTCTGAGTAATTTAAATACGCTGCGTGATTACTCTCACGCCTATATAGGAATTGTCGCTTTGGTAGCACAGCACAAAGCCGAAATTGCTAACACGGATTTCTACCGCAATTATCAAGATTATTATCAACGCCATGATATTGGTTTTGTCGAAAGTGATTTAACTGACATGCTTCAAGAGACTTCGGGTGGATTGCTCCGCGTAAAAGATATTGTCACTAGCCTACAAAGCGTTTCTCACTCCAGTGATGGCCGATTTGTCGAGTGTGAGTTAAATTCGTGTATTGAATCAACACTACACATGGTCTGGAACCAATTTAAATATACGATGGAGGTCGAGCAGCGGTTGGATGAGGCTTTGCCGAAAATCAATGGGATATCAGCAGAGCTACAACAAGTGTTTATGAACCTATTTATTAACGCCTCTCACGCTTGCGAAGCACAAGGAAAGTTAACGATTAGCACAGATTCTGTGGTCGAAAAAGGGAAACGCTGGGTGAGGGTGACAGTGGCAGATAATGGGCATGGCATGAATCAAGACATCATCAACAAGGTGTTTGATCCTTTCTTCACCACCAAACCTGTCGGCGTAGGGACGGGTTTGGGTTTATCGATTTCATACAGTATTGTTGAAAAGCATGGTGGGAAAATGCAGGTCGAATCTGAAGTGGGACAAGGCACCACCTTCATACTTCTTTTTCCCACCATTTAGTAAAGCGGTTACTGACTGCGTGATGTGACTTTCTTACCATCAAGCATCGCGACCTCTTCATCCAGCTGTGCTAATTTGGCCATCATCTGCTCACGGCATAATGTCGCTAATTCCCGTAAATTTTCTTTTCCATATCCTTCAATACCGATCGGTGGCAGCATCTCAACAATCACATGACCATTGTCCCAACGGTTAAGCTTAATATCATTAGTGGAGCTGCAAACGATGGGGATAATCGGTACACCTGCGCCAATTGCCGCATGAAATGCACCCATTTTAAAGGGCAGCATGCCACGGCCACGCGAGCGAGTACCTTCTGGAAACATCCACACAGACACATCACTGGTTTTTATGCTATCGACAACTTGATCAATGGTGCCTTTGGCTTTGTTGCGATTGGATCTATCAATTAAAATATTCCCTGCTAACCAATACAACTGACCAAACACAGGTGTCCAAACTAAACTTTTTTTCCCTACTGTCACGACTTTCGGCGTTACCGCCGCAGCAACAGTACACAGATCCCAGTTATTTTGATGATTAGCAATGTAGATGTGCTGGCCACGTTGATAAGCATCTTCTGGGATACGCAGTTCTAATTTAATACCCATCAATTTTGACATACGGGCGAATAAACGCCCAAACGTAAATACATGTTTTGGATTGCGTGGGCTAAGTAAGCAGTAACCACATCCAAAAACAAACATCACAATGGCAAACAGTGCGACTGCCAATAGACGCAAAAGAGCAATCATTTCAGTTCTCCATGGAACAAAGATAAAAAATGAGCAAGGATAAAAAAGCCGAAACCCAGAGATTTCGGCTCCATTGCATGAGCGAGAGTTTAACTGCTGACTTGAATGCGCTCAATATTAGCGCCAAGAGCCGACAGTTTATCTTCAATTCTTTCGTAACCGCGATCGATATGGTAGATGCGATCGACGATGGTTTCACCTTTTGCGATACAACCGGCAATCACTAGGCTGGCTGAAGCACGTAGATCGGTCGCCATCACCTGCGCGCCACTCAACGATTCCACATCACCACAAATCACGGTATTCCCTTCAATCTCCGCTTTTGCTCCCATACGCATCAGTTCAGGAACGTGCATAAAACGGTTTTCAAAGATGGTTTCAGTGATCTTGCCACCACCTTTTGCCATCATATTGAGTAGGGTAAATTGTGCTTGCATATCGGTTGGAAAGCCAGGATGAGGCGCAGTGCGAATCGAAACCGCCTTAAGCTCTTTTCCGGTCATATCAAGGCTTATCCAGCCCTCACCCGTTTCAATCTCAGCGCCCGCTTCTTCCAGTTTTGCTAACACGGCCTCTAACAAATGCGAGTGAGTGTTGTGGCAAACAATTTTTCCGCGAGAAACAGCCGCCGCGACTAAAAACGTGCCCGTTTCAATGCGATCAGCCACAACAGCGTGTTTACCACCACCCAAACGTTCAACACCTTCAATGGTAATGGTATCGGTGCCTGCACCGGACACTTTTGCACCCAGCTTATTCAAAAACAGTGCGGTATCGACAATTTCAGGCTCACGCGCAGCGTTGTCGAGCACGGTTGTGCCTTCGGCAAGGGTTGCGGCGCACATAATGGTAATGGTGGCACCCACGCTCACTTTATCCATGACGATGTGTGCACCTTGTAGACGACCTTCGACACTGGCTTTCACGTAGCCATCTTCTAAGGTGATGGTGGCACCAAGCTGCTCTAAACCGTGAATATGCAGATCGACAGGACGAGCGCCAATGGCACAGCCTCCAGGTAGCGAAACTTGGCCATAACCAAAACGAGCCACTAATGGACCGAGAGCCCAAATAGAAGCACGCATGGTTTTGACTAAATCATACGGCGCGCAATATTCATCAATTTGACTAGGATCGACATGAACTGAGCCATTACGTTCGACTTTAGCGCCTAAACGTTTGAGCAGTTCCATTGTGGTATCAATATCGCGAAGGTGTGGCACATTGGCCACTTCTACTGGCTCAGAGGCCAAAATAGACGCAAATAAAATAGGCAGTGCAGCGTTTTTGGCACCTGAAATGGTCACTTCACCTTGAAGAGGTTGTGTTGACCCAATAACTCGAAACTTTTCCATCAATAAACCTTACAGCGACATCAACTTTTTATCACGAGCCCACTCTGTTGGTGTGAACGCTTTAATAGAAAGGGCATGAATGTCGTTTCTTTGAATGTACTCCATCAGTGGAGCATAAATAAGTTGTTGTTTTTTAACGCGACTCATCCCTGCAAAACAAGCATCAACAGCGATAACTTCATAGTGGCTACCTTCACCTTTGACGTGGATCTCTTCAAGGTTTAGTGCTTGTTCTAATAACTGTTGTACTTTTGCGCTATCCACAATGTTCCCCTGCTTAATTCTTTATATGTTGAGCCATTAAACGATCAATGTTGCTCAATTGGAATAGTGTGCGCAGTTGCTCTGGCACGAAACTGAGCATTATATGACAGTTTCGTTTTTTTGCATGCTCTATTAGGTGGATTAACATCACCATTCCGGCAGAGTCTATGCGCTCAACGTTTTTCAGTTCAATCTCAAACTGTGTACTCACCGGGTTCCACTTTTGGATAAACGCCCATAAATCAGGCACATGCTCTCTGTCTAATGCGCCCGACAAAGCCGCAATCGGCATATCAGTTTGATGCCACTGCGGATGAATCATTGCGCTTTACCTTCAAAACGGATCGGCTGATCCGCCAATTGTTGCAGTTCATTGGCAACCGCTAAGATACCATCTTGGCGAATTTTACCGCTCCATTCAGATTGCTTACTGGAGAGCAAACTCACTCCTTCTGCAATCATATCAAAGACTTGCCATTCGCCATTTTTCTCTTTGCGCAATTTAAACTCAAGTTTGATGTTCGGTCGTGGCGTATCAATAATATCCACCTTCACGCTGGTAATGCGTTTATCATCCGACACCGCCTGTTCAGGCTCGAACTCAATAATTTGGTTACTGTATTGAGTCAATACTTGCGCGTATGCACTGACAAGATAAGCACGAAATGCGGTGATGAATGTGGCGACATCTTCACGTTTGGCCCCTTTTAAGTTTGGGCCCAATAACTTCAGTGCCGCATACTGCTCATTGACGTAAGGCATCAGTTCTTGTTCCACGATTTCTTTCAAATATTCAGGATGGTGGTGAATCGCTTCTTGTTCGGCTTTCAAACGAGTAAATGCCGTTTCAGACACCTGCTTCATCATGGTATAGGGCTGGGTTTTATCCACATTGGCCGCTTGCACAAACATAGCGGCAACGAGGGTAAATACAAAAATCAACGTCCGTTTAAACACTGTTTTTATAAACACTGTTGTTACTCCTTACCTTTTTCTTGTGAGCCACCACCGACGCTATACAGCACTTGGCCAATCAAATCTTCTAATACGAGGGCGGATTTTGTGTCTTCAATTAAGTCGCCTTCTTTTAACATCTGTTCATCTTCAAAGACAAACCCGGGCACAAGCCCAATGTACTGCTCACCAATCAATCCAGAAGTTAGAATTTGCACACTCGACGTTTCTGGAAATTGATCATATTGACTGTTAATAGCCATAGTAACCACAGGCAGCAAGCTCTCTCTATCGAGTTTAATCTCGGCCACTCGCCCAACGACTACACCACCCACTTTGACTGGCGAGCGCACTTTTAAACTACCGATATTGTCAAATTCAGCTTTCAATTGGTAAGTATGGTTGGAACCCAACCCTTTTACGTCAGCGACCTGAAAAATCATCACCAGAATTGCGCAAATTCCAGCAAGGACAAAGCTACCGACCCAAAGTTCTATTTTTCGTGTTTGCTGCATGATTAATTCCCAAACATCAATGCGGTGAGTACAAAGTCTAGCCCTAATACAGCTAAAGACGAATGCACTACGGTTCTTGTGGTGGCACGGCTAATACCTTCCGAGGTTGGAATAGCATCGTAACCGTTAAACAGTGCAATCCAAGTCACTGTGATGGCAAACATCACGCACTTGATCATACTGTTGCCAATATCTTGCCCTAGCTCTACCGATGACTGCATCGCAGACCAAAAACTGCCGTGATCAATCCCTTTCCAATCCACGCCAACAAGCTGGCCTCCCCAAATTCCGACCGCCATAAAAATCATCGCTAGCAACGGCATTGATATTAGCCCAGCCCAAAAGCGAGGAGCGATAATACGTTTGAGCGGATCAACCGCCATCATCTCTAAACTGGAAAGCTGCTCGGTGGCTTTCATCAGGCCGATCTCAGCGGTAAGTGCAGAACCAGCACGCCCAGCAAACAGCAGCGCAGTCACCACGGGCCCAAGTTCACGCAATAAAGAGAGCGCAACCATCTGCCCAAGGCTACCTTCCGCGCCGTAATCGACCAAAATCACATAGCCTTGCAGGCTCAACACCATGCCAATGAACAAGCCAGAAACGACAATAATCGCCAGCGACTGAACACCAACACTGTAGAGCTGCTTCACTAACAATGGAAAATTCTGAATAGGCCGTGGGCGGCTCACTAATGCGCCAAACAGCATCAAGCTAGCTTTGCCAAAGGCTTGGCAAAATTCGAGCGTACGGCGACCGAGCCCTTCAATCCAGTCAGTCAATGTAGACATCATGAGAATAAATCCTTTTCTAGGCTTTGCGCTGGAAAGCGAAATGGTACTGGGCCATCAGCCTCGCCTTGTAAAAATTGTTGTACGCGAGGATCGCTATTTTGATAAAGATCGTTTGGCGTTCCTTTGGCAATCACTTTGCCGTCAGCCAGCAAATAAACCCAATCGGCAATGCTCATCACTTCAGGAACATCATGAGAGACCACTATCGAGGTCACCCCCAAAGCTTGATTCAAATTGCGGATCAATTCCACCAGCACGCCCATGGTGATCGGGTCTTGCCCCACAAACGGCTCATCATACATGATCAGTTCCGGATCCAGCGCAATCGCGCGCGCTAATGCAGCCCTTCTTGCCATACCACCGGATAATTCGCTCGGCATGAGCAAGGCGGCACCGCGCAGACCAACCGCTTCTAATTTTAATAAAACTAATGTCTTAATCAGCGATTCATCTAATTGAGTGTGTTCACGTAAAGGGAAAGCCACATTATCGAACACATTTAAATCGGTGAATAACGCGCCCGACTGAAACAACATGCTCATTTTTTTACGAGCTTGATACAGCTTTTTGCGACTGAGCATCGGGATGTTTTGTTTGTCGAACCAAATCTCACCTTGTTCAGGAAACAGTTGTCCGCCAATAAGACGTAGCAAAGTGGTTTTACCAATACCCGATGGCCCCATAATGGCGGTAATTTTTCCTTGCGGAACGCTGAGACTCACGTCATCGAAAATCTTCCGTCCTGAACGGGAGAAGGTTAAATTCTTGATTGTGACAAGATCGTTGATTGGCATCATGAGTGTTTCACTATTGTTGTCCGCCCCAAAATGATGGGCAATCATAAGCATAACGTTCTAAAATTAAAAGCACTGTTCAATTACATCCTAAAGTAAAGCATCATCTTTCGCCAAAACAATCTTCCGGTCATTTATTGATGGATAGCTAACTAAACCATGAATTGAACGTAATTAATTGGATCTTCAGCTTCCCTTTTCGCAACCAACACGTCAAAATTAGCGGTTAATTGCATCATTTTTTCACTCATTTCATTAATTAGGTATCATCATGATCGAAGCGGTAGCGTTTCTCATTGTAGGTTTGGTGTTTTTAGTCTGGAGCGCTGACAAGTTAGTCTTTGGTTCTGCCGCGCTTGCTCGCAACTTCGGCATCTCGCCATTAGTGATCGGCATGACTATTTTAGCAATGGGATCATCAGCACCAGAGATGATGGTATCGGCAACGGCCGCTTTGGATGGGAAAACCGATACTGCCGTCGGTAACGTGCTCGGTTCTAACATCGCTAACATTGCTTTGATCTTGGGTATTACAGCACTCATCAAACCGCTTTCCGTCAGTTCTGCGGTACTCCGCCGTGAACTGCCGCTGATGATTGCGGTCACACTACTTGCTGGTGCGTTATTGTGGGATAACCACTTAGGATTCTATGAAGGTGTGTTGCTGTTTGCACTTTTCGCCGTGTTTATCATCGCGATGCTCCGCATTAGCCGTAACGAGCAAAAACATGGTGACGCGCTGCTTACCGAGCAGGAATCTGAAATACCGCAGGGCGTGAGCAACGCAAAAGCGGCTATTTGGGTAGTGATTGGGCTTATCATTCTGCCGATTGCTGCCAGCGTGTTAGTCGATAACGCCGTCATTATAGCTAAGTTTTTTGGCATGAGCGACTTGGTAATTGGCCTGACGATCATCGCTGTTGGGACCAGCTTGCCAGAATTGGCCGCCTCACTCACAAGTGTGTTGAAAGGCGAAGATGATATGGCTGTGGGCAACATTATTGGCTCGAACGTATTCAATATTCTTGCCGTGATGGGCTTACCCGGCATTCTTAATCCATCGATACTCAGTGAACATGCGATGGGACGCGATTTTTGGGTAATGCTTGGCGTATCTCTGCTACTGGTTGCCATGGCTTTAGGGAAATCGCGTAGTATTAACCGCATTGAGGGAGGCGTGCTCTTCCTCGCTTTTATCGGATACCAAGCTTATCTACTTATGAATATGACCGCTTAACCCAAACTCGGAGTATCGAATGTCGAATCAGTTTGATTATCGCAGTGTTGCACAGCAAGTTCTCGCCACCGAAATGGCGGCTTTACAGCAGCTAGAGCAATACTTTGACGACTCATTTTGCCAAGCGTGTGAAATGATCATTGCCAATGATCACGGCAAAGTGGTGGTGATGGGTATGGGTAAATCAGGCCATATCGGTAAAAAAATTGCCGCGACCTTAGCCAGTACTGGCACTTCGGCATTTTTCGTACATCCAGGAGAAGCAGCGCACGGTGATCTTGGTATGATCGAGCGTGGCGACATCGTAATTGCTATTTCAAACTCTGGCGAATCCTCGGAAATTTTATCGCTGTTTACTGTGCTAAAACGGCTCAATATCCGCATCATTAGCATGACAGGCAACCCGTCATCGAATATGGCAAAGTTGGCCGATCTTCATTTGCAAATCACAGTCCCACAAGAGGCATGCCCGCTTGGCCTTGCGCCAACCTCCAGCACCACCGCAACGCTAGTGATGGGCGATGCGTTAGCCGTCGCACTTTTGCAAGCACGCGGCTTTACCGCTGAAGATTTTGCGCTGTCTCATCCCGGTGGGGCTTTAGGTCGAAAATTGTTGCTCAAGCTCTCTGATATCATGCACATTGGCGATGCACTACCAACAGTGCAACCAAATGCATTGATCCGCGATGCCTTACTTGAGATCAGCCAAAAAGGCTTGGGGATGACAGCGGTAGTTGACAGCAACATGCAGCTTATTGGCATCTTTACTGATGGCGATTTACGCCGCATCTTAGACAAACGAATCGATATTCACAGCGCGGCAATCAGCGAGGTGATGACGCAAAACCCAACGGTAGCAAGCCCTAACATGCTCGCGGTCGAAGGGTTAAACCTAATGCAAGATAAACGAATCAATGGCTTGATGCTGTGCGAAAGTGGCACATTGGTCGGTGCATTAAACATGCACGATTTGCTCAAAGCAGGAGTGATGTGATGACCATGATTGATACACTCTACGGCCCGGTCTCACCGCCTATTCTCGATATAGCCAAGCAGATAAAACTGCTGATCTGCGATGTGGATGGCGTCTTCTCTGATGGCTTAGTTTATATGGGCAATCAAGGCGAAGAGCTAAAAACCTTCCACACTCGAGATGGCTACGGCATAAAATCATTGATGAATGCTGGCATTGAAGTGGCGATCATCACAGGTAGGCAGTCAAAAATTGTCGAAAACCGTATGGCCGTATTAGGCATTACACTGGTTTATCAAGGTCAGGATGACAAGGTCAAAGCCTATAACGACATTTGTCGCCAGCTCAATATTGCCCCAGAACACACAGGGTATATCGGTGATGACTTGATTGATTGGCCGGTAATGGAAAAAGTCGCGCTGAAAGTCTGTGTCGCGGATGGTCACCCGCTATTAGTTAAACGCGCAAACTACGTGACCCATATAAAAGGTGGGCATGGCGCTGTACGCGAAGTGTGTGATTTGATTTTGCAAGCTCGCGGTGAGTTAGATGTGCACAAAGGCTTAAGTGTATGAGTTTATCTCGTGTCCTCTATGTGATACTGATTTTTATCGCATCGTGGTCAGCCTATTACTTGTTCGATAAAGAACAAAATACCGATATACAAGTTGCTCCGAACTTGGAGTTACCGTCGTTTAGTGGAAAAAATCTCGACAACACCACCTATAACGAGCAAGGTATCCGCAGTTACATCATTCAATCAACGCATCTGGATCATTACGCAAAAAGTGGCGACACCATTTTCGAGTACCCGATACTCAAAGTCTTCCGTGATGGTATTTTGCAAGAGTGGGAGATTACCGCTAAACGCGGCGTACTCGATGAAGAGCAAGTACTCACACTGTATGACGACGTACTGGCAAAAAACCTATTAGCAGATTCTGGTTTTGATACGCTTTCAACCATTAAGATGAGCATTCAACTCAATAATCGCGATTTTTGGGCCGATAATCAGGTCGATTTGGTTGGGCCACAATTCGAAACACAAGGACAAGCGATGAAAGGCAACTTTGCCGACAATACCGCTATTCTTTATAACCATGTACAAGGTAGATATGAAACTCTCACACCTTAGTCTTATTGCTTGTTTAGCGATTTCTGGTCACGCATTGGCATTGTCTACCGATAATGCTCAACCGGTTTACATCGATTCTGACAGCCAACAGCTCGACATGAAAAGCAACAAAGTGACTTTCCTTGGTGATGTCAAACTCAAACAAGGCAGTATCAGTATCAACGCCGACAAAGTGATTGTAACCCGTGATGCAAAAGATGGCTCCATTCAAGAAATTGAAGGATATGGCAACCTCGCCACTTTTTCGCAATTAACCGACGATGGCAAAACCTTGTATGGTGAGGCGAAAGAGCTCTATTACAAATTGGCCGATGATCAGTTGACGATGATCGATCAAGCCATGTTATCACAAGATGATAGCATCATCCGTGGTACGAAAATTCGCTACAAAATTTCGTCACAGAAGCTGATGGCTGATGGTAACTCTAACGAGCGAGTATCGACTGTGCTTCAACCGCAAGCCACTACGACACAAGAATAATTATGGCCATACTTAAAGCAGAACATTTAGCAAAAAGCTATAAAAAACGCAAAGTTGTCTCTGACGTCAGCTTGCAAGTAGAATCGGGGCAGATTGTTGGCTTACTCGGTCCTAACGGCGCAGGAAAAACCACATCGTTTTACATGATCGTCGGTCTTGTCGCTCGTGATGAAGGTAAGATCAGCATTGATGATCACGACATCAGCATTTTACCCATGCACAGTCGCTCACGCTTAGGGATCGGCTACTTACCTCAAGAAGCGTCTATTTTCCGAAAATTATCGGTCGAAGATAACATCATGGCGGTACTTGAAACCCGTGAATCGATGACCCGTGAAGAGCGCCAAGATAAACTCGAAGATCTACTAGAAGAATTTCACATTCAACATATCCGCCATAGTGCGGGGATGGCGCTATCGGGTGGTGAACGTCGTCGAGTTGAAATTGCCCGCGCTCTTGCCGCAAACCCACAATTTATTTTGCTTGATGAACCCTTTGCAGGGGTCGACCCCATTTCCGTTATCGACATTAAAAAGATCATCCAACACCTGCGAGATCGTGGCTTAGGCGTTTTAATCACAGACCACAACGTTCGAGAAACATTGGACGTCTGTGAAAAAGCCTATATTGTAAGCCAGGGTCGTTTGATCGCAGAAGGTACACCACATGACGTGCTCAATAATGAAGAGGTAAAACAAGTTTATCTCGGTGAACAATTCCGTCTATGATTAAGTAGAGAGTGACATCAATTCTAAAAATAATAAGGTAACTGGCACTGAATGAAACCCTCATTACAACTGAAGCTCGGCCAACAATTAGCGATGACACCGCAGTTACAACAAGCCATTCGTTTGTTGCAACTCTCCACATTGGAACTCCAGCAAGAGATCCAAGAGGCTCTAGAGTCTAATCCATTATTGGATGTTGAAGAGGCCTATGAAGAGAATGCCACCGCTGATGTTCATAGCATCAATGAGGAGAAAGAAGCCAGTGCTGAGGTGTTAGATATTGAGCCACAAGACAGCTCTGACTTAATTGAAAAATCCGAAATCAGCAGCGAGCTTGAGATCGACACCACATGGGATGATGTCTACAGCGCGAACACAGGCAGCACAGGGATCGCCCTTGATGATGACATGCCCGTGTACCAAGGTGAAACAACGCAAACCCTGCAAGATTATCTACTGTGGCAATTAGATCTTACGCCGTTTAGCGACACCGACCGCAGCATTGCTCTTGCCTTGATTGACGCCATCGATGACTACGGTTATCTCACCGTTTCTTTGGATGATATTTTAGAAAGCTTTGCCGATGAAAATATCGAGCTTGATGAAATTGAAGCCGTTCGTAAACGTGTTCAGCAGTTTGATCCCCTCGGTGTGGCTTCAGTCAACCTTCAAGACTGCCTGCTTTTACAATTAGCGACCTACCCTGCCAGTACCCCTTGGTTAGAAGAAGCTAAACAGCTGCTGATCCAACACATTGATCTGCTCGGCAACCGTGACTACAAGTTGATCATCAAAGAAACCAAGTTAAAAGAAGAAGATCTGCGAGAGGTATTGCAGCTCATTCAACAACTTGACCCAAGACCGGGAAATAATATTTCAACCGAGCACGCCGAATACGTTGTGCCTGACGTGTCTGTTTACAAAGATCACGGCAAATGGGTGGTCACAATAAACCCAGATAGCGTACCAAAACTTAAGATAAATCAACAATATGCAGCATTAGGCAAAGGTAACAGTGCCGATAGCAACTACATTCGCAGCAATTTGCAAGAAGCAAAATGGCTTATTAAGAGTTTAGAAAGTAGAAACGAGACACTGCTCAAAGTTGCCAAGTGTATTGTTGAACATCAACGTGATTTCTTTGAGTATGGTGAAGAGGCGATGAAGCCAATGGTACTCAATGACGTTGCTTTAGCGGTAGAAATGCATGAATCCACCATATCAAGGGTGACAACGCAGAAGTACATGCATACTCCGCGTGGTATTTTCGAATTGAAATACTTCTTCTCCAGCCATGTCAGTACCGACAGCGGGGGAGAGTGTTCATCGACTGCAATACGAGCACTGATTAAAAAACTGGTGGCCGCTGAAAATACAGCCAAACCATTAAGTGACAGTAAAATTGCAGATCTACTGGCTGACCAAGGGATTCAGGTAGCTAGACGGACGATAGCTAAATACCGTGAATCGTTGGGCATTGCTCCATCGAGTCAGCGCAAACGCCTACTGTAAGGCACAAAACAGAGAAGGAAAGTCTATGCAAATCAACATTAATGCCCATCACATTGATCTGACCGATTCAATGCAAGACTATGTAAACTCGAAGTTTCAAAAACTTGAGCGATTTTTTGACCATATCAATAACGTACAGGTTGTTTTACGTGTTGAAAAAGTACAACAGATCGCTGAAGCTACGCTCCACATAAATCAAGGTGATATCCACGCCGTGGCCGACAATGAAAATATGTATGCTGCCATTGACAGTTTAGTGGATAAACTCGTAAGACAACTCAACAAGCATAAAGAAAAGCTAAGTAGTCATTAATCATGCAATTAAGCGAAGTACTCTCATTGGACTGCACGAAAAGTGCGGTCCAATGCACCAGTAAAAAAAGAGCCCTAGAAATCATTAGCGAAATCGCTGCTGAGTATTCAGGTCAAAATTCCACCGAGCTGTTTGAATGCATGCTCAGCCGAGAAAAAATGGGCAGTACTGGTATTGGTAATGGCATTGCCATTCCTCATGCAAGAATGACCAACAGTGATCGTGCCATTGCCGTTTTGCTGCAGTGTGAAGAACCGATTGAGTTTGATGCCATTGATAATCGACCTGTCGATCTACTGTTTGCGTTGCTCGTTCCTGAAGAGCAGTGCAAAGAGCATTTAAAAACGCTTGCTTGTATGGCCGAGCGCCTAAATGACAAACAAGTTTTAAAACAGCTTCGAAGTGCACAAAGCGATCAAGAGCTGTACGACATCATGACTAACCAATAACCACCGAGCCGAAACTATGCGTTTAATCGTTGTGAGTGGTCAATCAGGCGCAGGGAAAAGCGTTGCTTTACGAGTACTGGAGGATCTCGGCTACTATTGTGTCGATAACCTTCCCGTCAACTTGTTGGATGCGTTTATTCAATCAGTCCAAGGCAGCAAACAAAATGTCGCGGTGAGTATTGATATCCGTAACTTGCCCCAAGAGCCTAGTTTGGTTGCGGATGTTTTAGAGCAGCTAAAACAGAATAACGATGTTAGTGTGCTGTTTCTCGATGCCAGTAAAGAGACACTACTCAAGCGCTACAGCGAAACGCGTCGTATCCATCCTCTCTCATTAAACGCCGATAAACCTTCACTTGCGCAAGCGATTGAATTGGAAAAGTCGCTGCTTGCGCCGCTCAAAGAGCAAGCCGATTTAGTGCTCGATAGCAGTAATCAATCGTTGCATGAGTTGAGCGAAACCGTACGCATGCGAATTGAAGGACGTGAGCGCAAAGATCTGGTGATGGTCTTTCAGTCTTTTGGCTTCAAATATGGACTACCCAGTGATGCAGACTACGTGTTTGATGTGCGTTTTTTACCCAACCCACATTGGGAACCCGATCTTCGCCCATTAACTGGCCTGGATGCGCCAATTAAGTCGTTTCTTGAACGCCATAGTGAAGTAATTGAACTTAAACAACAAATTCAAAAGTTTGTTGAATACTGGCTGCCGATGCTCGAAAAAAACAACCGCAGTTATCTCACAATTGCGATTGGTTGCACCGGTGGTAAGCACCGCTCCGTTTACCTGACTCAACAGCTTGGCGAGTACTTTGCTCAATTAGGTCACCAAGTACAGATACGCCATACATCATTAGAAAAACAGCAATAGGAGCGATGGTATGCCACTATTAAGTAAAACGGTTTTAATCCAAAATCGCTTGGGCCTTCATGCTCGTGCAGCCGTTAAGCTGGTTGAACTGTCGCAATCTTTTGATGCGGTGGTCACCATTCAAAGTGAAGAAGGAAAAGAAGCCACTGCAGACAGTGTAATGGGTTTATTGATGCTCGAATCCGCACAAGGTCAATACATCACCATCAATGCTGAAGGCTCACAAGCAGAGCCTGCTTTGCAAGCGGTTAGTTCGCTGATTGAACATAAATTCGATGAAGACGAGTAAGCACAAGGCTTACACTCCACTCTCCCACAGACAGCGCATGCGCGCCCCTGATAGTCAAAATAAATTCAGTGCTTAATAAGAACTTATTAAATAAGGCCTAGAATTAAGTTACTATTCAACACATTGTAAGAATCCTAAGTAGGGGGAAACCATGGCCGAGCAAATTGAATTTGATCAAGCTCACCTAACCCTCCAAGAAGTCAGCGAAGCTTTAGAAAATGGTCGTTTTGTCCATGTCCGTCGCCAATTGCAGGACATGGAGCCAGAAGATATTGCTCACCTCTTAGAAGCCTCTCCACGTAAAAGCCGGGAGGTGTTATGGCAACTCACCGATCCAGAAGACTACGGTGAAATCCTTGATGAACTCAACGAAGACGTCAAAGATGCCCTAGTTTCCAAAATGGCACCCGAAAAACTGGCAGAAGCGACCGAAGGCATGGACACCGATGACGTGGCCTATGTACTGCGTAGCTTGCCAGATGACGTGTCACGCGAAGTGCTTTCGCAGATGGACAGCGCTGATCGCCAGCGCGTTGAAACCGCGCTCTCCTATTCAGAGGAAACAGCCGGCGGGATCATGAATACCGACGTGATCACCATTCGTGGTGACGTTGATATTGACGTGGTTTTACGCTATTTACGCATGCGTGGCGATCTGCCCGAAGCAACCGATGCACTTTACGTGATTGACGATGAAAGTAAGCTGATTGGGCATCTCTCACTCACCACCTTGCTGACCACGCAACCGGATATTCCAGTAAGTGAAGTCATGGATGATGCCGATGAGGCGATTTTGGTCACCACCAGCGACTCCGATGTTGCCAGCCTGTTTGAACGTCGCAACTGGGTGTCAGCGCCTGTGGTGGATGAAAACCAGCACTTAGTCGGTCGGATCACCATTGATGACGTCGTTGACATCATTCGTGAAGATGCCGAACACTCAATGATGAGTATGGCTGGTATGAACGATGACGAAGATACCTTTGCTCCGGTAGTCAAATCCGCTCGTAAACGGACCATCTGGCTTGGGGCAAATGTTTTGGCCGCCCTAGCCGCCGCCTCTGTTTCCAACATGTTTGAAGCAACACTGGATCAAATGGCCGCCATTGCCGTGCTAATGACCATAGTGCCCTCAATGGGTGGTGTCGCAGGTAACCAAACCGTGGCCTTGGTCATTCGTGGTTTAGCATTGGGACATATCGGTGACAGTAACCAACGTGAATTGCTATTCAAAGAAGCGGCAATCGGTTTTTTAAATGGCATCATGTGGGCTACCATTATTGGCGGCATTGTGGTGGCATGGAAAGGCAATTGGATGCTTGGCGGCATCATTTCCGCAGCAATGATGGCCAACCTACTCATTGCCGGGATCGCAGGCGTCACCATCCCAATTTTACTGAAAAAAATGAAAATCGACCCGGCTCTTGCTGGCGGAATGGCGTTAACAACCGTCACCGATGTGGTTGGGCTTTCTGTCTTTCTCGGCTTGGCGACCATTTTGATGTAGCCCTATTTTGATGTAACCCTATAGTGATACATACCCAAACCACCCATAAAAAAAGCTTGGTTGTTATACCAAGCTTTTTCATATTCAGCTTAAGCGATTATTCGCCCGCAATTTTCATCGATTCAAGTAAAATAGACCCAGTTTGGATTTGCGAGCGTGTTTCGACATCACTCCCTACCGCCACCATTTGCTGGAACATATCTTTCAAATTGCCCGCGATAGTAATCTCAGATACAGGGTATTGAATCACACCGTTTTCAACCCAGAAACCAGCGGCGCCACGCGAATAATCACCTGTCACTGCATTAACACCTTGGCCCATCACTTCAGTGACTAACAAGCCTGTACCCAACGCTTTGAGCAGCTGCTCAAAATTTTGCCCTGTGGATTGAACATACCAGTTATGGATGCCACCCGCATGACCAGTTGGAGTCATCTTCATTTTACGAGCGGCATAGCTGCTCAGAAGATAAGTCGAGAGCACGCCATCAGTAATGATTTGGCGGTCTTGAGTAAATACCCCTTCACTATCAAATGGGCTTGATGCCAACGCACGTAATACATGGGGTTTTTCGGCAATATTGAACCAATCGGGTAAGATTTTCTCGCCTAACTTATCAAGTAAAAAGGAAGATTTACGATACAAGCTGCCACCACTGATCGCCATCACCAAATGGCCAATCAAACCTGTCGCTACATCCGCGGCAAACATCACCGGAACTTTGCCCGTCTTCAGTTTTTTTGCATCTAAACGGCTGATGGTTTTTTCTGCAGCTTGTTGCCCGACCAGCTCTGGCGACCATAAATCGTCGCGGTGACGTGCAACGGTATAGCTATAATCACGCTCCATCTCACCATTTTTACCCTCACCAATCACGCAGCAGCTAATGCTATGACGGCTAGAGGCATAACTCGCGAGCAAACCATGGCTATTACCATACACTTTCACACCGTAATGGCTGTCATAACTTGCGCCATCACTTTGTTTGATCTTGTTGCTGTAAGCTAACGCTTTCTCTTCTGCAGCAATGGCAATTTTAGCGGCCATGTCCGGGTTAGGTTCATCGGGATGTAAGAGATCTAAATCAGGAATATTTCGCACCATTAACTCTTTAGGTGCAGGACCTGCATAAGGATCTTCAGAAGTGTAAAGCGCAATATCAAGCGCTGCAGCGACCGTCTGCGCAATTGCTTTTTCACTGAGATCTGACGTCGACGCACTGCCTTTACGTTGCCCACGATACACAGTGATGCCTAATGCCCCATCACTGTTAAATTCTACGTTTTCAACTTCACACATTCGCGTCGAAACACTCAGGCCGGTACTTTTAGTGATCGCCACTTCGGCAGCATCAGAACTGAGCGCAGCCATCTCTAATGCCTTGGCAACCGCCGCTTCAAGTTCGATGCGCTGCTGAGCAACTTGTTGTTTTACGTCCATATCTCATCAATTATTAGCAAACAATGTCATTAGGATAACAAGAATTTCGCTTTCTCCCCACGATTCTTGCTAAAATAGCTGACATACATAACTCAATAGATGAAGAAAATGGCGCGTAAGAATCAAAAAGCTCCTTGGGAAGAAGAAGAGGAGATCATTTGGGTTAGCAAAACCGAAATGAAAAACGACATGACTGAGCTACAAAAACTGGGTGAAGAGCTGGTTGCTCTGAAGCCGTCTCAGTTAGCAAAAATCCCGATGTCTGAAGATTTGATGGATGCCATCAAAGATGCTCAGCGTTTTAGCATGGAAGCCAGACGCCGCCAACTGCAATACATTGGAAAAATGATGCGTACCATCGATGCCGAACCGATTCAAGCGGCATTGGATAAACTGCGTAACAAGCACTCACAAAATACCGCCATGCTGCACAAGCTCGAACAGATGCGTGATCGTATTGTGGAGAAAGGTGACAGCGCGATTGAAGATGCGATGGCACTCTATCCAGATATGGATCGTCAACGTCTGCGCCAATTAGCGCGTCAAGCAAATAAAGAGAAAGCCAACAGCAAACCACCAAGAGCATCACGAGAGATTTTCCAAGTGCTCAGAGAGCATAACGATAAGTCAGTTTAACCTGTCATAGTGCTGATTAGACGCAAAAACCTCACCTAAACGTGTGAGGTTTTTTTATTCCCCTGCACGCACAAAATCACTGAGCTGCGCGTCTGCGTGTTGCGCGGAAAGTGCCTCAATGCGATCACTCACTAACACATGTCCTTGAGCCATAAACGCAAAATGGCTCGCAATCGCTTTGGCATCACTAATATGGTGCGTCACCATCACTACAGTGATCTCTCTTTCTGCGGCTAACTGCTTAACCAAAAGCAGCATCTCTTCTCTGAGTAGCGGATCCAAGGCAGAAAAAGGCTCATCCAGCAGCCAGATAGGATGTGGTTGTACAAAACAGCGCGCCAGAGCAACTCGTTGACGCTGCCCCCCTGAGAGCTGCTCAGGCAAGCGATCAAGTAGCGCTGCCAAACCCACTTGCTGCGCGGCGCACTCAACCAACGCCTTTTGCGAAGTGGTTAGTTTCAGCCCCGGATGTAACCCAAGGCTAATATTTTCACGCACAGTGAGATGGGCAAAAAGATTGTGCTCTTGAAACAGCATCGAAAAAGGACGCAAGTGTGGCTCCTGCCCAAGTAAGGATTGCCCTTGCACTTGGATATCGCCGCTTTTCGGTGCAATAAAGCCCGCAACTAAGCTCAGTAAAGTCGACTTGCCCGCGCCACTTGGCCCCATCAAAGAAAGAATCGCCCCTCGCGGTACAGAGAGCGAAAATTCAAACCACTCCTGTTGATACTCATAATGTACGGCCTTGAGTTCTAACATTGCTTTACCTTTGAATGTGAGTGAAATAACCACTCAATGAGGGCAAAACAACCCACACTGAGTAGCAACAGCGTAAGGGAAACCACCGCCGCCGCTTGCATTTGGTAACTGCCCAGCAGTTGGAACAGGTAAAGCGGTAAGGTTCTAAACTCTTGGCTACCAAATAGAGCAATCGCACTTAAATCCCCCATTGAGAGCAAAAAGCTGATCGCAAAGGCATGCGCTAAGGGTTTGCGCAACGCACGCAGCTCAATCACTTGCAAACGCTGCCACCCTTTAATGCCAAGGCTGGCACATAACCATTGATATTGCTGCGCGATATGCAGCATAGGTTGCGCCAATGTTTTCAACACATACGGCAATGCCATTAAGCCATTGACGAAAAAAACCACCCAATACGCTAGGCTAAATGCATCGGTCCAGATACGCAGCAACAGAAAAAGCCCGGTGCTGATAACAAGCCCTGGCGTGACCAAAATAATCGCGCCAATCAACTCTAGTTGGTCCGCCTTACGGTTGTGCTGCTGCAGGCGCAAAGCGCGAGTCGTGATGAGTATGGCAACCCCAGCCGAAACAGCAACCACGCTTGCCAATAACGCCACTTGCAGTGAAGCCCAAAGCGCACGCCAGAATTGCTCATCGCTCAAGACGTGAAAAAGCTGCGAATTTAAACCGCTCAAGATGACCATCACCAGGGGCGGAAGTACTAACAGCAACGCAAGGAAGATCCATGCGCCGTCCCAGCATTGTGCTTTTCGATTGTCTCGACTAACCACATAATCACTCGCTTGACGCCCTGTGGTGATGGCTAACGGCTTCGCTAAGCGTGAAATGGATAGAGACAACAGCCCGCATAACAGCATCTGCCACAGCGCAAGCAGCGCGCCGGCTTGTAAATCAAAATCAAATTTGATCGCCTGATAAATCGCCAGCTCAATCGTGGTTGATTTAGGCCCGCCGCCAAGTGCCATCACAGTGGCAAAACTGGTAAAACAGAGCATGAACACCAAACCACAGACATGAGGAAGCTGCTGACGCAAACGCGGCCATTCAACCCAACGAAATTTGTGCCAATGACTCATGCCAAGATGCGCGCATAACTTATGTTGTTCAGCCGGGATCGACTCTAACGCTTGCAGCAATAAACGGCTGGCATACGGGAGATTAAAAAACAGATGCGCCAGTAAAATACCGTTTAATCCGTAAATGGAAAACGGCAGTTTGCTATCAAACCACGCGAGCAGCGAGGCGAGCAGACCGCTATTACCATAAATGGCCAACAAACCAAATACGCCCACCAGCACCGGAAGCACTAAGGTCGTTGCAAACAATTTGATCAGCAGCGCACGTCCGCAAAATCGACGACGGTAAAGTGCGTGAGCAACAGGAACCGCGAAACCAACACTGAGCAGCATCGACAAGCTGGCTTGGTAAAAACTAAATTGAGTAACATGGCGATAATACGGGTCTTGCCATACGTGCATCACATTTAAGCTGGGTGCTTGTAACAGTAACGCCACCAACGCACTGATGACAAAGGTCGCGACAAGCATCGCAACCCCAATGCCTATTTTAGGAATAGCATTCAAACTTTATCGCACCTTAAAACGTTAAGGCGGTTTGCCACTCACGGATCCACGCTTTACGCATCTCAGACACCTCTTGTGCGCTAAAGGTAAGCGCCTTTGGTGGCGCAGCCAGCGTTTCAAAACCTTTCGGTAGCGCGACAGACGTCACAGGATACATCCAGTTTCCGGTTGGCATCACCGACTGAAATTGATCACTTAAAATAAAGTGCATGAACTCATCGGCCAATTTGCCGTTATCACTGTGTTTTACTTTCGCAGCCACTTCCACTTGCATGTAGTGTCCTTCGGCAAAATCGGCAGCCGCGTACTTGGCGTCATTTTCCGCAATCAAATGATAGGCTGGAGAGGTAGTGTAAGAGAGCACCAGATCGGACTCACCTTTTAAAAACATCGCATAGGCTTCTGACCAACCTTTGGTGACTGTCACCGTCTTATTGGCGAGCTGTTGCCATGCCAAATTGGCTTTCTCACCATAGACAGATTTCATCCACAGCAGTAAGCCTTGACCGGGTGTTGAAGTGCGCGGATCTTGATAAATCACTTTAAGATCATCTCGCTTTTCTACCAACTCTTTTAAGCTTTTCGGTGGGTTTGCTAATTTCTCTTTATTGTAAACAAAGGCAAAATAGCCGTAATCATAAGGAACAAATGTTTCATCACTCCAACCACCGGGTAGCGTGACTTGGCCCGTCTCGACATTATGATCTGCCAATAAGCCAGTCTGTTTGGCCTCGGCCATTAAGTTGTTATCTAAACCGAGTACGATGTCTGCTTTACTGTTATTACCTTCAAGACGCAAACGGTTTAGGATCGATACCCCATCATCGAGTGCCACAAACTGAAGATCGCAAGCGCATTGTGCTTCGAATGCTTTTTCAATCGCCGGTCCCGGGCCCCATTCTGATGCGAACGAGTCATAGGTATAAACGGTAAGGATATTGTCAGCGGCATGCGCTGAAAAAGAGGTGATGGTAGCAAGTGCAATGGTATTAAGAGTGGTGTTCAACTGGTCGCTCTCCTTGGTTGAGCGGCACAGGCTTGAGGAGGATGAGAATATTCCATTATTCCTATTCTGAGATCCTAACCCAATTCCTACGCCAGCATTATCTGGTTCAGGTTTACGGGTCCCAAGCTCACGCTTGATCTCAGCAGCATTCATTGAGATGAATGATTTGCTCCCCGTTGAGTGAGGTGGATTGTAATTGGAATTAACGCAATAAGCTATACCGTTGGACGTGAGTCATATCCCCAACGCGGCACAAGCCCTTGTTCAACGCCCAAATGGTCTAAAATACGCGCCACCATAAAATCGACCAAGTCTTCAATTGACTGCGGCTGATGATAAAAACCGGGGGCAGCGGGCATAATGGTGACGCCCATTTGCGACAACTTGAGCATGTTTTCTAAATGTAAGGTGGAAAACGGAGTTTCGCGCACCACTAACACCAATTGGCCACGCTCTTTCATCACTACATCGGCAGCACGTTCGATCAAATTATCGGACATGCCATGGGCAATCGCCGCAACGCTACCTGCCGAACATGGGCACACCACCATCTGTTTTGGCGCAGCAGAGCCCGAAGCCACTGGTGAGAACCACTCTTCTTTGCCGCACACGACAAGCTGTGAGGCATCGCAGTGTAAATGTTCCACCAACGCTGCTTTGGCTGCCTCAGTCCCACTGGGCAACTTCAAACCGTGCTCGGTTGCAAGCACAACGCGCGCGGCCGAAGAGATCAGCAGATACACTCGGTAATCTGCAGCCAATAAACACTCCAACAGACGAAGTCCGTAAGGAGCACCTGAAGCGCCAGTAAAGGCTAAAGTGATGGCTTTCTGTTGTGTTGTCATAACTCTCTATTTCGTTTGTGTCGCTGGCATTACATGGCTTGATTTAATGCAAGTAGAAGCTTGTTATGAATACCTTCAAAGCCACCATTGCTCATCACCAAAATGTGATCGCCCGGCTGGGCTTCCTGCGCAATTTGCGCGACGAAAGCATCAATATCATCATTCACTTGCGCTGGTTGTGAGCATTGATCAGCTACATCCTGCACCGACCAAGCAAGATTGTTCGGCTGATAGAGATAAACTGAATCGGCTTGCTGTAATGACGCCGCTAAAGTTTGCTTATGTACGCCCAACTTCATCGTAGCCGAACGAGGCTCTAAAACAGCGATAATTTTCTGATCGCCTACCTTGTTACGTAAACCACCCAAAGTAAGTTCAATGGCCGTTGGATGATGAGCAAAATCGTCATACAACGTAATACCGTTCACTTCGCCTTTGAGCTCTAAACGACGTTTGGTATTGATAAATTTGCCCAAAGCTTGACAGGCTAAATCTGGAGTGACCCCTACGTGACGCGCCGCGCCAATCGCCATTAAGGCGTTATCGACATTATGATCGCCAACCAAATCCCAAGTTACGCGCCCCACGCGTTCATTGTCAAAGAACACATCAAATTGCGAACCATCACGCGTGATTTTTTCAGCTTTCCACTGCACTTGCTCGCCGGTAAACTCGGTTTCGCTCCAGCAGCCACGTGCGAGAACATCCGCTAATGCGCGCTCTTTTTGCGGAGCAAAAATACGACCATTGCCCGGAACAGTACGCACTAGATGATGAAATTGGCGCTTAATCGCTTCAAGATCGTCAAAAATGTCCGCATGATCAAACTCTAAATTATTCAACACTAAAGTGCGTGGATGATAATGGACAAACTTAGAACGCTTATCGAAAAAAGCACTGTCATATTCATCGGCTTCAACCACAAAAAACATGCTTTCGCCCAAACGCGCAGAAATGCCAAAGTTGCCAAGTACGCCTCCCACCAAAAAGCCCGGTTGGTAACCGCAATCTTCTAAGATCCACGCCAACATGCTCGACGTGGTGGTTTTACCGTGTGTACCAGCCACCGCAAGAACCCAGCGGTCATGCAACAGGAACTCTTGCAACCATTGCGGGCCAGAGGTGTAACGCAAGTTGTGGTTCAGCACATATTCAACACACGGATTGCCGCGACTCATGGCGTTGCCAATCACCACCAAATCAGGCTTGGGCTCTAATTGAGCAGGGTCAAAACCTTCGATAATCTCGATCCCTTGAGACTCCAATAACGTACTCATCGGTGGGTAAACGTTGGCGTCGCTGCCGGTAACTTTATGACCTAATTGCCGCGCTAAAACGGCAACACCGCCCATAAACGTACCGCAAATCCCAAGAATGTGAATATGCATAAATCCTAGCCTCGCACATGGCGTTGTGAGTGATTGCCTCCATTATCACCATCCATTTAAGAAAAGCGAGCATGTTTGCAACTTCTAAAAAGTCGACAAACAAATTGAGATCTCAATCTGTTACTTCATTACCATTAAAAAGATCTAAGCCCTAAAATCGCAGTGTTACCCAAACGTTATCAAATGGGTCACTCGTTTCGGCCGACATCCCAACAAGAGGATGCGTTGTGAAACAATCACTCCCCCCTATATAGCTATGTTAAGGAAATAACATGTCTGAGATTCGCACTCTTGGCGAGTTTATTGTTGAGAAACAACATGACTTCCCCCACGCAAGCGGTGATCTTTCATCTCTGTTGTCCTCTATTCGTCTTGCTGCAAAGATTGTTAATAGAGAAATCAACAAAGCAGGCCTTGCTGATATTACCGGTGCAGTTGGTACGGATAATATTCAAGGCGAAGAACAACAAAAACTCGATGTCTACGCCAACGAAAAATTTAAAGCGGCGCTTGAAGCGCGCGATCAAGTGTGTGGTGTCGCCAGTGAAGAAGAAGATGAAGCGGTTGCGTTTAGCAAAGAGCTCAACAAAAACGCAAAATACGTGGTGTTGATGGACCCGCTGGACGGCTCATCCAACATCGATGTCAATGTCTCTGTCGGCACGATTTTTTCTATTTATCGCCGCGTATCGCCAGTCGGCACGCCACCAACACAAGAAGACTTCTTACAACCCGGTAATAAACAGGTTGCGGCTGGTTATGTTATTTACGGCTCTTCAACCATGTTGGTGTATACCACTGGCAACGGCGTGAATGGCTTTACTTATGATCCGTCACTCGGCACCTTCTATCTTTCACACCCCAATATGATGACCTTCGATGATGGTAAAATTTACTCCATCAATGAAGGTAACTACATCCGCTTCCCAACTGGCGTCAAAAAATACATTAAATACTGCCAAGAGAATGTGCCTGAAGATAATCGCCCTTACACCTCACGTTACATTGGTTCGCTAGTGGCGGATTTTCACCGTAACCTGCTCAAAGGTGGGATCTATCTATACCCAAGCACGCAAAGCCATCCAAACGGCAAGCTGCGTCTATTGTATGAATGCAATCCTATGGCGTTTTTGATTGAACAAGCAGGCGGTATTGCTTCTGACGGTGTCAATCGCGTGTTGGATATTAAGCCGACAGAACTGCATCAACGTGTGCCATTCTTCTGCGGTTCAAAAAATATGGTCCATAAATTGGAAGAGTTCTTGGAACTCAATCGCGATTAAATCAGCTCAATGAGCGCCTAACTCTAGGCGCTTTTTTTATCGATAAATATGAGGCAAGACTCTCTTTTTACGGTTTACACCGTTTCCTATTTACCGCTAAAGTTGCAACACAAGCGTTTACGTTCTGTTAATCAACCCAAAACAATTCAAGTCCAGCGACGAAAAAGGAAATGCTAAATGAGCTTAAACAACGTTCCGGCAGGAAAATCACTGCCTGATGATATTTACGTGGTGATTGAAATTCCAGCCAACGCCGACCCAATCAAATACGAAGTCGACAAAGAATCTGGCGCGGTATTTGTGGACCGTTTCATGTCTTCACCTATGTTCTACCCATGCAACTACGGTTATGTGAATCACACCTTATCGCTCGATGGCGATCCTGTCGATGTGTTGGTGCCCACCCCTTATCCGCTCATGCCAGGCTCGGTGATTCGCTGCCGCCCAGTTGGCGTATTGAAGATGACCGATGAGTCTGGTGAAGATGCTAAAGTGGTGGCGGTTCCTCACTCCAAGCTAACCAAAGAGTACGACCACATTCAAGACGTAAATGACCTGCCAGTACTAATGAAGGCGCAAATTACACAGTTCTTTGAACGCTATAAAGAGCTTGAAGCGGGCAAATGGGTCAAAGTCGATGGATGGGAAGATGCCGCTGCCGCGCGAGCTGAAATCCTGACTTCATTTGAACGCGCTCAAAAATAGTCACCATCATTAAACAGTCACGATAGTTATATACCCAAACAACTTGGAGTTGCAGGTAGGCGGTAAGTGAGTGAGTCCCCATGAGCATAGGCAAACTATGTGATTGGGGTGAACGAACGTAGCCAACACCGCTGCAGCTTCAAG
>NZ_CAWMCN010000121.1:28679-237195 GCF_963865925.1 Vibrio sp. ZOR0018
AGTGTCGTTATAAATAAAAAGCCACATCCTGTTAACGCGCGATATGGCTTTTTTATTTCCATTTTCAACGCCGTTCGTTACATCCGTTGGCACCAGTCTCCAGAATCAATCACAGCAGTAAGACGGCTGTGATCTTGATAGAGATAAATCCACGCACGGCCAAATGGGGTTTCGATCGTTTCACGGCGATATTCGATGGGAATATCTTCTAAAAGATCGAGCTTTGCTAGTGTCTGCTCATCCACTCGATATACCTCACCGACTATCGATTGCTGTCCCTGAACCAAGCCAGGATATGGACCTAGATCATACAGCGCATAGTCAGCTGGCGTGTAGAACGATCCTAACATTTCGCTTGTCTCAAGCAGATGCGCATTACTTTCACCACGGCGTAATGTGCCGTAGACAAAAACCAGATGTTGCATATGACTGTCCCTAGTTAAATTCAAACTGATACAAAAGATCCACCGCGCTATCTAAGCCGGATACCGCTTCAACGTACAAATCCCTCATCAAGCGGTAACGCACGGTAAATTCGCCCACCGAGCTGAAAATACCAACACCATATTTCACTTGTAGCCCCGGTAAAATATAGCCGCTTACCGTCACTTGTGAATCATCACCGGAACCGGCCGTATCCAATTGCAGATCTTGCACACCGAAGGCTTGACCAATTTCGCCCACCACCTTACCGCTTTGTGCCAAGCTCAAACCAATCAGTGCAGTGGTCATCGCATTGCCACCCGCCTCGCCATCAATATTCTGACCACGAAGTAGGTAAGAAAGTGCATTGGCTTGTGGCATCGCGGGTTCTGAAAAAATGGAGACTGTCGGTTCATCGGCAGAGCCGGTCACTTTTACCCCTGCAATCACGCCATCTTGTGTGTTATCCGGGTTGCGCACCGCTTTAATCGAAACATAAGGTTGATCAACCGGTCCATTCATTAAAATTTTGCCTTCTTGGATCAGCAAATCTTGTCCAAAGGATCGATACGAACCATTTTGGATATTTACTTCTCCAGTAATAAAAGGGCCTTTATCCTTTTGCGCCACATTGAGGCGGCCAATCAAGCCGCCTTGCAAACCAAAGGCACTGAGCCGGAAATCATCACCAATCGAGATGTTGACATTCGTTTCAACGTTAAATGGCATGGCGCTTTGCTCGCTCACAGGCTGTAAAGCAGCGTCCAATATCACTTGATCTTTGGAGACACCAATCGCGCTCGGAGGCAACTCTTCTACCACGATACGTCCCCAAGGCAGGTTAATATTCCCTGTCACAGTGGCCAGTTGAGGTTCTAGTGTGATGCTCATGTCTGGGATAACTTTAATCTTGACGATAGGCGGCAGATCCACCAATAGCTCATCGGCCAACACGCGCAGGTTGGCACGCCACTGCTCCATTTTCTGCCAGTCGGCATCCCCCTTGATACTCAACTCGCCATCCGCAGTTTGAATCGCTGCATTGAGCAAGGCTTGGTAACCATTAAAGTCCATCGCCACTCGGCCCGAGGTAACATCCAGCGGCGAAATATCGCCTTTGACGACAATGTCATCCACCACCACGCTGCCCATTACTTTCGGGTGCAACATCGGCCCACTGAAGGCAAGTTGACTGCTAATCTTCGATTTCGCTTGGCTATAATCCCCAAGCAGCGGCTGTAGAAAATCAATATTAAAGGTGGAAAGCGTTAATGCGCCATCCATCATTTTTTCTTTTGCCATTAGATCCGAAATGGTGATTTGCCCCGACAGATCGCCATTATCGGTCACATCCACTAGCCAACGAGCAAACAGCTTGTTCTGTTCAAGCGTACTTTCAATAGTGACGCTATCCCAACCTAAAGTAATGGCTTGGTCGATGTGCTGCGTGACTGCACCTTGGCTTAAGCTGAGTGACACTTTCGCTTGAGGCGCAGTATTGGGCGCCCATTGAGCTGTGAGACTGACATCGGCTTGGCCTTTAAGTTGAGTCTCTTGCGGTAAAAACATTGCGATTTGCTGAAAATCAAAATGGTTGAGAGAGAGCTCGGCCGCGCCACTTTGCCCCACAGTCGCGTCTTTATCTAAGCAGAGCGATGCTCCCTCTTGCTGCCAACAATGCGCGGCAATCGTAGCTTGTTGTTTCTCGATATTAACCGCAACAGGTGTCGCTTGGTTTAATAGCCACGGCCCTTGTTCTGTGGACAGTTGTACTCGTTCCAGCGCACCTTGCCACTGCATCGTCGGCTTATCTTCAAAAGATCCGCTGATCGCCAAGCTGGTTGAAATCAGATTTGAAATGACGTCTAAGCTCAGTTGATGCTGCGCCTGCGTACCTGAAAAACGCAAGTCCACACTATCAACTAACTGCTGCTGGTAGCCCAACTGGCTCGCCTGCAATTTCACTTCGGCTTGTGGCACAGGAAGTGGCGTAACATCACCAGTTAAAGTCACCTGCTTTAAGGTCGCTTGTTGCTGCCAAGCAAGATCATTTGCATTGAGGCGCAGCTTGATTTGTGGCTGCTGCAAATCACCACGCAGATAAATATCGCCAATCACTTTGCCGTGCAAATCAGGAACACTTTTCACCAGATCCGTAAAATCAACCGATAAGCCCATACGCCACTCTTTATCCAGCTCACCTTTGGCCGTAATCTGGTTGGGTCCATGGGCTAACGTTAAGCCGCTGGTCGACACAGTAAAAGCGCCTTTCCCTGTCATATCTGATGCGTTTAATTGACCTTCAATATTCAGTGGGTAGCCACGCAACACACCCTCAATATCCAAAATAGGCAGCGCAACGTTCCAACCGCCCTGCTCGGTCAGCTCACCCGTGGTTTCGAGCTTACCGCTGATCACGCCTTCGGCTTGCGGCCACTGTAATCCCGGCTGAATCTGTTCTAAATTCAGCGCCGCTTGCCAGTGAATTGGGGCTTGCCAGTTGGCCATCACTTGGCCAGCAATTTGCCCCCCTAAGGTATCGATTAGCAAAGAATCTAAGTTGATTTGCTGTAAAGTACCTTTACCAGCAACATCCAGCGTCACATCGGGCAGATCTTTACCTTGCAGTTGGCCATTGAGCGCCACGCTATATCCGTCGAGTGAACCTTGAGTTTTTAAACTCGGTACGCGAACAAAATAGTCTCCTTGCCCAATCAATGGCCACTGTGCTTGAACATCATCCAACGAAATATCAAACGGGATCTCAGGTTGCAGTAGCGCCAATTGCGCATTTAAGTTTGCTTGCGCAAGCCCGCCCAGTTTCGCGTTGAGTGTTAAATCACCCAAGCTACCCGAAGCCTCTAGTGCCAGTGTTTGCCCCTGAGCTTCGGCCATTTTGAGCGTGCTTTTTAAAGAGAGATTGAGCGGATAGTCTCCCTTCAGCTGCGCATCAGCTTTTAGGTTGGCAATCAATTGTGGCAGCTCAAGCTCAAGTGATTTTAATGAAACACTGCTCTGATAAGCATTGGCGACCAAACCAAGATGCTTGACAACCAAAGGCTCAGCTTGCTGAAGAGTAAACTGATTGATATCAAAACGCTCCACTTCCAATTGCAGCGGAATGATCACTTCTGGCAAGGTGATGGGCGTTTTCACCGCAGGTGCCACCGTCGATGATACGGTTGTGGATGGAGTGGATTTGGATTGTGCGCTTGAGGCTGAATCGACATCTTCATTGGTCGCAAGCTTCAGTTGAATATCGCTCCAACTGGTTTTGCCAATCCGTAAGCGATTACCTTGAAATGAGGCATGAGTAGAAAATTGCTTCCATGCCAGCGTATTACCCAAAATATCCAGCTGAATATCATTGAGCTCCACACGGCCAACCTTAATTGGCACCGGTGTAGAGATTGACGTAATGGGATCAGAGGCAGACGAAGGCTCACCTTGCGTCGAAGGGGGAAGCTCTGGCAGTGCCAGCCTTAATCCACTGATCGCAAGTTCATTTAAGCAAATTGAAGGCTCCAATAAGCAGCTAGCACTTATGGCTAATGTCACGCGCTGCACATCGAGATCGAGCTTTAATGCTTCATCGGAAAAGGTGACTTGGTTGAGCGTGAAACGTGGAAAAATTGCACCTTGAGCGCTGGCAACCTGGAGTTGTGGCAGCGCTTTTTGTGCTCCCCACAACAGACCGTTAAGCCCTGTATTGGTAAACAACAAGGCTGCGAGTGCAATAAATACCGCACCCAACAAGGTGAATAAAATCGCCGATGCCCATTTGGTTATCTTCAACATCACTTTGGTCATAGTTCAGGCCCCAAGGTGAAATGCAGCTGAAATTCATCGCCGGGATTGGCGTCAAGCCCCCATGCAAAATCTAAGCGGATCGGTCCAACCGGAGAAGCCCAGCGAATCCCGGCTCCCACACCAGTTTTCCAATCCGGCGAGTCATTAAAGGCATCGCCGTAATCGACAAACAGTGCACCCCACCAATTTCCAACCAAACGATATTGATACTCCAACGAACTGGTGGCGATGTATTTGGCCCCAGTCAGTGCGCCACTGGCATCTTTAGGTGAGATAGATTGATAGCTATACCCTCGTAAATTGTTATCGCCACCAGCAAAGAAGCGCAGAGAAGGCGAGAGTTTGTCAAACTCTTCACTGAAGTTTGCGCCGCCGTCTAAACGCAATAAACCACGGTGGTTTTGCCCAGCGCTGCGTATCCAAGCCGTGCCCGCCAACAACCGCACCACACGCGTTTCAGAGACGAAATTTGGATCGCCATACTCAAGTGTGATGCTCTGTTTATCGCCCCACATCGGCATTGAACCACCACGAACACGCGTACGAGAATAGGTCGCTCCCGGTAATACAAACTGGCCGACATCGCTTTGCAAACCTTGTTCGTAGTTTTCTATCAAATAACGAACGAATAGGGTTCGATGCCAACCACCATCACGCAGCCAGTGGCGTTCAAACGATAAGTTAGACTCCAAACTCTTCGTATCACGGTTATCGACATTCTTCATTCCATACTGAATTCGATAATATTCACGCCGCACATCTTCTAGCGGTATTTTGTAGCCAGCGGTAATGGTCTGCTCTGGGGCAGAAAGGGAGAAGCTGCTATCAAAACTGTGGCCGAGGCTGTTAACCCAAGGTTTCTTCCACTTGAATGAACCACGCACTCCCACATCCGTTGAGTAACCTAAACCGGTTTCAAGCTGATTTCGAGCTTGTGGTGCAAGGGAAACCTTCATTGGCAGTTCGCGACCGTTCTCCAGTTGGCTAAGATCGGGTTCAACAAAAACAGAGGAAAACCAATCGGTATTGGATAAGTTTTGGTTATATTCCCCTACCTTGGAAACAAGGTAAGGATCATTGGTTTTATAGGGCTGAAGTGAGCGAACTCGCTGATCTTCAATTTGGCTGCCAGTAATGAGCGAGGGACCAAAATGGTAACGAATACCACTGTTAAAATGAAGGCGTACGAAAGCTTCATTCAACTCTGGCGCAACTTCCAAACGGCTTAATTCAAAATTCCCGTTAAAATAACCTTTTTGCAACGCTAAGTTACGGATACCCGATTTCAAAGCATCGTACTGGCCATGGTTAACCGCCGCGCCCACTTTAAGGGCATTGCGGTTAATGAGATTGGCAAAATCAGCATCAGATTCAGCTTCCCCGCTAATCACCACATCCATCTCTTTAATGGTTGTTAGCGGTCCAGGATTGATATTGACCATCAGCTCTTGCTCATCGCTCACCACCACAAACTCAAATTGAGGATGGTAGTAACCCAGCGCGACAAGCGCTTCCGTCATGCTTTTCTCTAAACGAGATTGAAAACGAAGATGCGTTGAATAGTCGCTCTCTGGAATCGACGATAAATAGGCTTCAACGTTGTTTTCTAATTCACCCTCTAAACCATTAATGGTTAACGCCACCTTGGCATACGCCGAAGTGGAAATAAGTAGCATCGTGAATAGAACTGGTAATGATTTTCGTCTCATGCTTAATTAAAGGAACAGTTGAGTAAACAGATCGTTAATGGATGGAAATCATACCGCCAATAGCAAGCTCCGTCTGTATGAAATCAGTCAATTATTCGGGCTGAATGTGAAACAGTGGCTCAACAACAACAATAAATAAAGCCAAAAATCGGTACACAAAAGGAAAGCTCATGCTCAATAAACAAACAATGGTCAGCGCACAAACAGCACTGAAAGGACGAGAAACCCCTATGTCAGTGGAGGAAATTCATTACGTTAACCACAGCAACATCACTGAGCAGCCTAATGAGCATCAGCAACAAATAGTGATTGGTATGGGCTGTTTTTGGGGCGCTGAACGCTTATTTTGGCAACTCGATGGTGTGGTGTCGACTTCAGTAGGCTATGCCGACGGCTTTACCCCAAACCCAACTTACGAAGAAGTATGCAGTGGTGAAACTGGTCATACTGAAGTGGTACGCGTAATCTTTGATCCACAGCGCTTGCCATTAGAAAAGCTATTAAGTCATTTTTGGGAAAAGCACGATCCGACCCAAGGCATGCGTCAAGGTAACGATAAAGGCACTCAGTATCGCTCCGCCATCTATACCTATTCAGAACAACAACAGCAAATAGCACAAACCTCAAAGCAGCGATACCAGCAGGCGTTGTCAGCCAGTCAACGAGCCTTAATTACCACCGAAATTGCACCCGCTGGTCCTTACTACTACGCCGAAAGCTATCATCAACAATATTTAGCTAAAAATCCGAATGGTTATTGTGGGTTAGGAGGAACAGGCATCTGCTTCCCACCCCAGCTCAGCGAATAAAGCGTGTAGAATTGAGGCTTTGTTAGCATTTTGTTAACCGCTTAATGGCCTCTTTTCGTGGTTTTATTGATTCTATGCTATACCTTTGTTGCTCAACTAAAAGGGACCCCTACAATGAAAAGTAAACGAGTGATCGCCATTCTAATGGCCTGCTGTCCAGCGCTTGCCATGGCACACAACATTACCCAAGGTCAGCAAGTTGCTGATGTTTCAGTGGAAAAATATGGTGAAATCATCCTACAAGATGATAAAACGGCCTTTCAAACTTGGGATACCAGCAAACTGCTAGGCAAAGTGCGCGTCATTCAAGCCATTGCTGGTCGCAGCAGTGCTAAAGCGTTAAATGCACCATTGATGGCTGCCATTACGGCCGCACAATTTCCCGCAGAAAGTTATCAAACCACCTCGATCATCAACCAAGATGATGCGATTTGGGGCACAGGATCGTTTGTCAAATCTTCCGCTCAAGACAGCAAGAAAGAGTTTCCGTGGTCTTCCATGGTGCTAGATGAAGCGGGAAATGTAGCCAAAGCGTGGGATTTAAAAGAGGAATCATCAGCGATCATCGTTCAAGATAAGCAAGGTAAGGTACTGTTTGTTAAGGAAGGTGCATTGAGTGATGAGGAAATTCAAACGGTTTTAGGCTTGATCAAACAGAATTTATAATAACCTTAGGTGGCCGATAACACGGCTGCCTTTGCTAAACATATCGTGGTGAAAGGTGCTTTTATAAAAATAAGAGTACGCTTTATTCTCACAATATTGTTATATTATAACAATTATCATTTTACTACTGTATTGGTTTGATGTTTACCCGTCTACGTTGCCCCCATTACCGAGCTCAAAGCATTGCATTATGTGCCATGCTGCTGATGCTATGGTTGAATGTCGCTTATGTAGATCATCACCTCGATACTAATCCTGCGCATCACGCGCAGCATCATTGCCAACTTTTTTCTGGCTTTCAAAATGGTCTAAGCAGTGCGCTGCCTATCCTTCCTGCCGTTAGTGGCTGCGAAATTCGATCATCAGTAGAGAAAACTCAACGTCGCCCCTCAGTTCATTACGCTTATCTTGCTCGCTCACCTCCTCACTTTTAGACGTCTTATCTAGTTATTTATGATTTGTTACCCAAAGCCAACGCGCTAAGGGCTATTTTGATGTTTAAAAGGAATCACCCAATGTTTATCCAACGTAAACTCGCTCTCTCTATCGGCCTAATTTTAAGCATGCCAGCACTGGCAAATGAAGAGTTTCGCCAACATGAGGCTCATGTACATGGCCACGTCGAGTTCAATATTGCTCAAGATGGGCAAGATTTACTGATTGAAATCACCGCCCCCGGCGCTGATGTAGTCGGCTTTGAACATGCACCACAAAATGATGAACAACAACAGCGCTTAAATAAAGTCCTTGAGCAGTTCAGCCACGCCGATGGCATTTTCCAACTGCCCGCTCCGGCCAAGTGTCATTTAGAAGAAAGTCGTATCGCGCATACGTTAAATGGTGAGCACCACGACCACGACCACGACCACGACCACGACCACGACCACGACCACGACCACGACCATCATGAAAAACATGATGATAAACATCAAGATAAAGATGCTCAACACGCAAACCATGACCATAAAAAAGATGTGCATGATGAAGGCGAGCACAGTGGTCACGGTGAATTCACGGTTCAGTACCAATATCACTGCGATAACATGCCGCAATTGCAGTACCTCGACACGCAATGGTTTAACTTGTTCCCAAATACCCAAACTATCTCTGCCAATGTACTGACAGACAAAGCACAATCTGCCTCTGAGTTGAAAACAAACAGCACTCGCATTACGTTTTAAGGCGTATAAGCAACAACCTGGAGTAAGCACATACTTACTCTAGGTTCATTGTCGTTAAAGGAATTCACAATGAGTGATTTGCATATTCTATCGCTGACGTCTGTCATTGAATTGAAAGAGGTCGAATTTCGTTGGCCGAATAGCTCACAACCAGCCTTATCTATCCAGGATCTTTGTGTAAAACGTGGAGAGCACCTTTTTATTAAAGGGCCAAGTGGTTGTGGCAAATCGACCTTACTGAGCTTACTGACTGGGATCAACCAAGCACAACGAGGGGAGGTCTCTATTTTAGGCACCAACCTGTCGACGTTAACTTCCCGTCAACGGGATCGTTTTCGAGCCGATCACATTGGCTACATTTTCCAACAATTTAATTTATTGCCTTATCTCTCAGTGATTGAAAACGTTACGCTACCTTGCCATTTTTCCAGCACTCGCAAGCAGAATGTTGCAGGCGATCTGATTGAGAAAGCAAAACAGTTACTCACTCGCCTACATCTTGCACCTGAACTACTGACTAAACCGGTTATCGAACTGAGTATTGGCCAGCAGCAGCGTGTCGCGGCGGCGAGAGCACTGATTGGAGAACCCAAGCTGATCATCGCCGATGAGCCAACCTCGGCGCTGGATCACGACAATCGACTCGCGTTTATCGAACTGTTATTGGAAGAGGCGAATCGGGCAGGTTCAACGCTGGTGTTTGTGAGCCACGATCCCACCTTAGAAGCTTTATTTGACCGCGCAGTTTACCTCCCTCAATTGAATCAGGCAGGAGTGACAGCATGAATGTAATTACCAATCTGGCGTGGAAAAGCGTACTTAACCGCAAAACCACAGCACTACTCTCCATTCTGACGGTTGCCATTTCAGTCATTCTGTTAATGGGGGTTGAACGCATTCGAACTCAAGCTAAAGAGAGCTTTGCCAACACCATTTCAGGGACGGATCTAATCGTCGGCGGCCGCTCTGGACAAGTCAACTTGCTGCTCTATTCGGTATTTAGAATTGGCAATGCCACCAATAATATCGACTGGAAAAGCTACCAAGCCTTCAGTGAGCATCGCAGCGTCAAGTGGGCGATCCCCATTTCCTTGGGTGACTCACACCAAGGGTTTCGCGTTATGGGCACCAATCACCATTATTTCGAGCATTTCAAATATGGAAGTAAGCAACCACTCACATTCTCTCAAGGCACTGATTTTCATGGTTTATTTGAAACGGTATTGGGTTCTGATGTCGCCGAAACCTTAGGTTACCATATTGGCAGTGACATCATTATTGCGCATGGGATCAGCGATGTGGGTTTTAGCCGCCACGACAACCTCCCTTTCAAAGTAGTGGGTATTTTAGCGCCAACGGGAACGCCCGTAGACAAAACGGTGCATGTCTCATTAGAAGCAATTGAAGCCATTCACGTGGGTTGGGAATCGGGTGCGCATTTAGGCAATTCGCCATCCAAAGAGCAGCTTGAACAACACAACTTTCAACCCAAGCAGATCACCGCCATGTTGATCGGTTTAAAATCGAGAATTCAAACCTTTGCACTGCAACGTGAAATCAATAACTATCGCCAAGAACCCTTGAGCGCCATTATGCCCGGCGTCGCTCTGCAAGAACTGTGGGGTATGATGTCGATAGCAGAACAAGCTTTAATGGCGGTGTCGGTCTTTGTGGTAGCAGCCGGGTTAGTTGGCATGCTCAGCAGCTTACTGACAAGCTTGCAGGAAAGACGCCGTGAAATGGCGATTCTGCGCGCCATGGGCGCACAACCTAAACATATTTTTGCTCTGCTTATCAGCGAAGCGACGACGCTGACCTTCATTGGCATCTGCGTTGGATTAGCGGGGTTGTATTCACTGCTCGCACTGGCGCAACCTTTCATTGCGCAGCATTATGGCATTCAAATCACACTCAGCACCTTAAGCGGCTATGAGTGGCAATTATTAGCTTATGTACAGCTGGCTGGCATTATTATTGGTATAATTCCAGCTCTACGAGCCTATAGACAATCACTTAGCGATGGAATGACCATTCGAATTTAGGACTTAACGATGAAAAAACTACTGCTTATCAGCGCGCTGCTGCTATCAGGCTTGTTACCGATATACGCACAGAGTAATGAACAAGTACTGACGCTCGATTGGATCGATCTGATCCCGGAGAACGAACGTAACCAATTCAACGCCGATGGCATGCCAGCATTGAGCCATGACGGTGACATGACGGCTGCACAATCAAAAATCGGCGGGGTTAGAAAAGAGCTCAATGGCAGCGTGGTCAAAATACCCGGCTTTGTGATCCCACTGGAAGGTGACGCCAATAACGTTACTGAGTTTCTACTGGTGCCCTACTTTGGCGCATGCATTCACGTGCCACCACCGCCACCAAACCAAATTATTTATGTGAAATATCCGCAAGGTGCTCCAATCCAGCAGCTCTGGGATGTAATTTATCTGATTGGGACACTGAAAACCGAAAGTGTTAGCCACGATCTGGCCGAAACAGGGTATGTAATCGAAGGCACTGCGATCGAAGAATACGACGACATGTAGTTAACAAAATAGCAACCTATTGATTCATCTAAACTAAACGATATATTTAGATAAATACGCTAGCAAAGCGACATATATCAACAATAGTAAAGTAATCGATAGGTGCTTTTTCAGTCTATTTTCTTTCCAACACTTCATAAGCGCCCCACAAATTCCGATAACAATTTTAACAAGTTATTATCATTAGGGATAGCGCAAATTTATGATCTAGAACGAATGTTTTTCCTAGATGGAAAATGCGTTACACGTTACATTTTAATCTATGAATGAAATGGGTGATTGAAGCGGACATAAAATGGCAGATACCAACAACCCTGTAGTGATTGAACATCAAGCCAACTCAGGTCAAAGCCACGAAAAAAAATCGAGCTATATCAAAGACAGTGGTAGTCGCATTTTGAATATTGCTCAATATCACGGCTTAGATGCGCTGCTACAAACGGATCCACCAGAAAAAACCTCGCTTGATCGCGCCTTATTTAGAGAACAGCAACGTAAAGAGCAGCGACAAAAAAACCTAGAGCAGATCGTCAAACTGGCGCATGTCTCTTGTAAAAATGAGACCGCGGGAGAACCTGATCAAGATTGGTTACACCGTTTTTTCGATATGGCGCAAGACATCCACAACTCTTCGATGCAGCGACTTTGGGCGCAAGTACTCAAACGCGAGGTGACCAACCCCGGTTCAACCTCAATGAAAGCGCTGCAAGTATTACAAGACATGACACCAAAAGAGGCGCAGATACTCCAAAAAGCCTCAGCGTTAGCCTGCTGTTTTGGTAGCGATAATAGCCGCAAGCTGTTGGTCGGCATTCGTGCTACTAACGGTATTTTTAGTTTAGGAAAACGCATCAGCACATTTGTCATCAATATGGGTAGTTTCCAATTACCCTATTCGAGCCTGTTGGTACTGATCGAGCTTGGCTTACTGCATGCCACTGAACTGGAATCTGGAGAAATTGAACTTGAACCGGCACTGCTGTTGACCTATCAAGGCAAGAATCTGTCACTGCAATCGATGAGTAAAGGAGTCAGGCTGCTCTATTACCGTTTCAGTCCCACTGGCAATGAGCTGTGTAAGCTACTGGGTAATAAACCGAATATGCAATACTACGATCAAATGTTGGCGGTGCTTAGCCAGAAATTCACTGTCCACACCGAAGTTGCCAGCAGCTCTTTTCATCACGCCGTCTAGCCTCAAAAATAAAGGGCTCAAGCTGATGAGCCCTCTTCTACATTAGGCGATAATCGCTCGTACTTGCAGCGCTGTTAGGCAAATTTCCACCAGCTCATCAATGCTTTTTTCGCCAGCCGCAAGATCGATCTCAGGGTTTTGCGGCGACTCATACTCAGAGTCAATACCCGTAAAATTACTGATTTCACCAGCGCGCGCTTTTTTATACAGCCCCTTCGGGTCGCGCTGCTCGCACACGTCCAACTTGGTATTGACAAACACTTCGATGAATTCACCTTGTGGCAGCATATCGCGCACTAATTGACGCTCAGCGCGATGCGGTGAAATGAATGCTGATAACACGATTAACCCAGCATCGGCCATCAGCTTCGCGAGTTCACCAATACGGCGAATATTTTCTCGCCGATCTTGCTCTGAGAACCCAAGGTCGCTGCACAAGCCGTGGCGTACATTATCCCCATCGAGTAAATAGGTGTGATACCCGAGTTGAGCTAAACGCTGTTCCAACGCACCAGCAATGGTTGATTTTCCCGCCCCTGACAGCCCCGTAAACCACAATACTGCTGGCTGTTGTTGTTTTAAGTTGGCGCGGAACGACTTATCCACCGTATGCTGATGCCAGACAACATTTTCATCTTTATTGGCCAAATTCGTACTCATTACTCAATCCTTTGTTGCCTCAAACTAGCCAATAGAGGGACGCTGTAAGCGGCAATCCCTCCCACTGAATCACCACAGTTAAGCCTTGAGTAACTGACGAAGATCTTTGGCTTCCCAGTGTGGAAAGTGCTTGCGGATCAAGGCATTCAATTCAACTTCAAACGCAGAATGGGCGCTTTGAGCATGAGCGATGTTTTGCAAACTATCTCGAACTAAGCCCGCCCCCACCGTCACATTCGTCAGGCGATCGATGATGATAAAACCACCAGTATTAGCACTGTCTAAGTATTTATCCAGCGCGATCGACTCTGTTAGCGACCATTCACACAAGCCAATGCCATTGAGCGGCAACTCTTCACTGTGATAAGTCGATAAATTATTAATATCGTACTGGTGACGCACCGCTTGCAACTGACCGACGGTTTTCTTACCCGCAATTTTGATGTTGTATTCACGCCCGGCTTTGAGTGGTTGTTCTGTCATCCAGACCACATCGGCTAATAGATGGTTAGTTGATTCAACCTGCGCTCCTTGCAGCACAATAAGATCACCACGGCTGATGTCAATTTCATCGCTGAGCGTTAACGTCACCGCTTGGCCTGCTTGCGCTTGCGGCAAATCTCCATCGAAAGTAACAATACGTGCCACGGTGGATGTTTTTCCGGACGGAAGTGCAGTGATTGCATCTCCAACGCTGATGCTGCCCGCTGCAATCGTGCCAGCAAAACCGCGAAAATCGAGATTCGGTCGGTTCACATACTGCACAGGAAAACGAAACTCACCGGCTCCTTTTTGCTGATCAACGTCAACCGTTTCAAGCAGCTCCAGCAGTGATGGGCCTTGATACCAACGCATATGTTGGCTTGCTTCGACCACGTTGTCCCCTTCCAGAGCAGAAAGCGGGATGATCTGAATATCAGTATCACCTTGCAGATGCTTTGAAAATTCCACGTAGTCTTGACGGATCTGCTCAAAACGATCTTGTGAGTAATCGACCAGATCCATCTTATTCACCGCCACCACAAAATGCTTCAAACCTAACAGATTAGCAATGAATGAGTGGCGACGCGTTTGATCCAAAATGCCTTTACGGGCATCGATCAAAATCACCGCGAGATCGCAAGTGGATGCGCCTGTCGCCATATTGCGCGTGTACTGCTCATGCCCCGGAGTATCGGCAATGATGAATTTGCGTTTTTGAGTAGAGAAATAGCGATACGCCACGTCAATGGTGATCCCTTGCTCACGTTCCGCTTGCAGGCCATCAACTAACAGAGCTAAATCGGGGCGCTCGCCCGTCGTGCCAACACGCTGGCTATCGGAATGGACGGCGGCCAGTTGATCTTCATAAATCTGTTTTGTGTCATGAAGCAAACGACCAATCAAGGTACTTTTTCCATCATCAACTGAGCCACAAGTCAGAAATCTCAGTAACGATTTGTGCTGGTGTTGCGTGAGATAAGCTTCAATACCGATCTCAGAAAGCTGAGCCTGAACTGCACTATTCATAATCTTTCCTTAGAGGCTTAGAAATAACCTTGGCGTTTTTTCAATTCCATCGATCCTGATTGATCGTGGTCGATCGCGCGGCCTTGTCGTTCACTGGAAGTGGCCACCAGCATCTCTTCAATGATGCCCGTTAGCGTATTGGCCTCTGATTCAATTGCGCCAGTAAGTGGATAACAACCTAACGTGCGAAAACGCACACTCTTGTTCTGAACTTCTTCTCCAGGTTGCAGCTTCATCCGCTCATCATCAACCATGATCAGCATCCCATCGCGTTCGACAACTGGGCGAATGTCCGATAAATACAGCGGTACGATCTCGATGTTTTCCAAATAGATGTATTGCCAAATATCCAATTCAGTCCAGTTCGACAACGGGAAAACACGAATGCTCTCACCTTTATTGATTTGGCCGTTGTAGGTTTTCCATAGCTCCGGACGCTGGTTCTTCGGATCCCACGTGTGGTTCTTGTCACGAAAAGAATAAACACGCTCTTTCGCGCGTGATTTCTCTTCATCACGACGCGCACCACCAAAAGCGGCATCAAAACCATATTGGTTCAACGCTTGTTTTAAACCTTGGGTTTTCATGATGTCGGTATGCTTTGAAGAACCATGCTCAAAAGGGCTGATCCCCATCGCGATCCCTTCTGGGTTTTTGTGTACCAAAAGCTCAAAACCATACTTGTGCGCCATACGATCACGAAATTCGATCATTTCACGAAATTTCCAATCGGTGTCCACATGCAGTAGTGGGAAGGGAATTTTCCCCGGATAAAAAGCCTTGCGCGCTAAATGCAGCATCACCGAAGAGTCTTTACCAATCGAATACATCATTACTGGATTATCAAATTCAGCGGCCACTTCACGTAAAATATGAATACTTTCGGCTTCGAGCTGTTGTAAATGGGTTAAGCGTTGTTGATCCATCTGCATGCTTCCTTTTCGCTCGCATTGCGAGCCTTGTGCAATGAGAAATTGGTTTGAGTATTGAGTTGGAACTAACTGACTAGCCTTGCAATCAGGCGTAATTCACTTGGTTTTGCTGCGCGGGTTGTTCACCAAACCAATGCAGTTTTTCCGACAGCGCCACCACTTCGCCCACCACAATCAAGGCCGGAGCCTGCGCCCGCGCCGCCAGTTGTGATAAGTCACGGAGCTGCCCTTTGAAGACTTTTTGCGAACGCTGAGTACCGCGTTCAATAATCGCGATTGGTGTGTTGGCTTGGCGTCCATGTTCAATCAACTGCTGCTGGATATAACTCGACTTCATCAAGCCCATGTAAATGACTAAGGTTTGATTACCACGTGCCAGTGTTGACCAATCCATGTCATCGTTTTCCGCTTTAAGGTGACCGGTGACAAACAGAGCGGATTGCGCATAATCACGATGAGTCAGTGGAATTCCCGCATAGGCTGTTGCGCCTGCCGCCGCTGTAATACCGGGGATCACCTGAAATTTCACTCCCGCATCAAACAGCACTTCCAACTCTTCACCACCGCGGCCAAACATAAACGGATCGCCGCCTTTAATACGCACGACTTTGTAACCTTGCTGCGCAAAATCGATCAGCAATTGATTGGTTTTTTCTTGAGGAACACTGTGGTGTCCAGCGCGCTTACCCACGCAGACTAAGATGGTATCGCTCGGCACCAGCGCCATAATTTCATCAGACACTAGGTAGTCGTACAACACCACGTCGGCTTGTTGTAGAAAGCTCAACGCTTTGAGCGTCAGCAGTTCTGGGTCACCCGGCCCTGAACCAATCAAAGCCACTTCACCGCAGATCAATTGGCTTTTGACGTACGATGGAGCGCTACTTGCCAAAGCATCATTGTTGACCGCAACTAAGCGCGGCCCTTTGATTGGCAACTGAGAAATGGTTTCCGTCGTACTCATTGTTGTTATCCATAACTTAATTCATGGATGCATTATGGCGGGCTCTTCATATTACCTGAAATTCTAAAATTTCATTTTTTATATCAAAAGCTGATAAGGGAATGGATAATTCCGAATAAGAAGTGACTATCTCTCTGATTAAAAGCCAATCAATGATGAGATCTTGTCGACAGAATGCCGGTGAGTTAACGCGTAACATCACAAATTGATATTCATTGAAATCATCGTTTCATAAGATTTTGTTACATTAGACGAGTTATTTGTTCCCTACCCCTAACTGGAGTACACAATGAAAGTGGCAGTGAAACCTCTCTCCATCGCGATTTTGAGCGGTATGTTAGCAATGGCTGGCCCAGCAATGGCGGACACCATTAAACTGCGTATCGTCGAAACGACCGATATTCACACCAATGTGATGGATTACGATTACTACAAAGACAAACCATCGAACCAAATTGGTTTATCTCGTGCGGCGACGTTAGTGAAGCAAGCGCGCAGCGAAGTCGAAAACAGCATTTTGGTCGATAACGGTGATTTGCTCCAAGGTAGCCCAATGGGTGACTATATGGCCGCCAAAGGCATTAAGGTTGGTGAGGTTCACCCAGTTTACAAAGCGATGAATCAGCTCGGCTACGATGTGGGTAACATTGGTAATCATGAATTTAACTACGGTTTGTCCTTTTTAAAGGAGAGTATTAACGACGCCGCATTCCCGTATGTCAATGCCAACGTCTATGACCAACAAACGGGCAAACACCTCTTCAATCCCTATCTCATTAAAACGCACACGTTCAAAGATACCGATGGCAAAGAGCACCAAATTAAAGTGGGTTACATTGGTTTTGTCCCACCACAAATCATGGTGTGGGATAAGAAAAACCTGGATGGCAAAGTGTTTGCCAAAGACATCAAGCAAACAGCCGAGGAGCTGATCCCGCAGATGAAAAAAGAGGGTGCCGATGTGATCGTGGCAATCCCGCACTCTGGTGTCTCAGCTAACCCATATTCCGTTGGTGCAGAAAACTCGGTTTACTACCTCACCCAAGTAGAAGGCATTGACGCGATTGCTTTTGGTCACTCTCACGCGGTATTCCCTAGCCAAGATTTTGCCAAACTGCCAGGAGCAGATGTAACTAAAGGCACCATTAATGGCGTAACCGCTGTCATGCCGGGGCGCTGGGGTAGCCATGTTGGTGTGATGGATCTGACTTTGCAAAGCAAAGATGGCCAATGGTCAGTCGTGAATGGTCAATCCCAAGCTCGCCCAATCTTCGATAAAGCCAATAAGAAATCATTGGCAGCAGCCGATACAGGCATAGTGAAAGCCTTAGAGTCAGACCACAAAGGCACGCGAGATTTCGTGAATCAACCGATTGGCCAAGCAAATGATGTGATGTACAGCTTTTTAGCCTTGGTACAAGATGACCCAACCGTGCAAATCGTTAACCTTGCACAAAAAGATTATGTGGAACGCTTTATTCAAGGCGACCCTGATCTTGATGGTTTGCCCGTGTTATCGGCCGCAGCCCCTTTCAAAGTCGGTGGCCGTAAAGATGATCCTGCCGGTTTCACTGAAGTCGAAGCTGGCCAACTGACATTTCGTAACGCAGCGGATCTCTATCTTTACCCTAATACATTAGTCGCGCTGAAAATGACGGGTAAAGAAGTGAAGGAATGGTTGGAATGCAGTGCGGGGCAGTTTAATCAGATTGATCCGCACAGCACTCAACCACAATCCTTGATCAATTGGGCTGATTTCCGCACGTATAACTTTGATGTGATGGATGGGGTGAATTACCAAATCGATGTGACTCAACCCGCCAAATACGATGGTGATTGTAAAGTGGCGCATAAAGATGCTGAGCGCATTGTAGGCTTAACTTATCAAGGTAAACCTATCGATGTAAAACAGACCTTTATTGTCGCCACCAATAACTACCGCGCTTATAGTAATAAATTTGCAGGCACGGGCGCACAATTTGTTGCCTTTGACTCACCCGACGAAAACCGCACGGCCGTCGCCAACTACATTTCGCGCGTGAGTAAAGAAAAAGGTCAAGTTACGCCAAGTGCTGATAACAACTGGTCGTTTGCTCCGATTAAAACCAATACTGCATTAGATATTCGTTTTGAAACCTCTCCAAGCGAGAAAGCAGCACAGTTCATCAAAGAGAAAGGCCAATACCCAATGACTTTGGTGGAAAACGATGAGGTTGGTTTTGCGGTTTACAGGATTGACCTTACCCAATAACCCCGACTCAAATCGATTGAAAGAGGCCCATGAATTAAGGCGCTTTCACCTCACAAACGCAGCCTTTCGCTGCGTTTTTTATTTCCCGCTCGACAACCCTAACTCTGATCTTGATGGTTCTTGACTATCCACGCTTCATTTAAGGCTCGTTACAACCTCTGTTTAATTTTCAAACATTAGTTTGATTAAATTTAATTATAAAAAATCATCAAATATGCAATTTTTCTATTCTTTGGCAGGTCTTTGTCCTCGTAATGAGAATAAAAGCGCAATCAGCGCCTTATTCTATACTTGATCATAATTTGCTAAGGAGGAAGTGTGGGGCTTGCTATCGACATTCAAACCTTTCTAACAGCCGAAAGTCATTCACTGACTTTACTATTCATCGGCGTAATTTTGCTTTCCTATTTGTTAGAGGATGTCGCTATTGTCACCGCCGCCACACTGGCTTTGCAAAATCTCATGCCCCCCGGCTTGGCGTTGTTGGCTATTTTTGTCGGCATTGTCAGTGGCGATCTCGGTTTGTATTACTTAGGCCAAGTGGCACAACGCGTTCGTCCGCTTCGTTATCAAGCGCTGACCAATAAACATTTTCGAACCGTCCGTCGCAAACTGCACCATCATACTTTTTTAAATCTGTTTATTATTCGCTTTGTCCCCGGCCTAAGAACGGTGGGCTTTACTTTGAGCGGCTTTTTTTCTATTCCGTTGGCGCTATTTCTGTGCTCCGTACTGACGGCCACAGCACTGTGGACACTGATCGTTTTTTCAACGCTTTATTACCTAGGGAGTCAGGTTTGGCAACAGTCCTCTCATTATCAATGGATCATTATTCCTATCGCGGTTGGGCTATTAATGCTCACTAATCGTCTTCTCAACAAATCATTTTCTAAAGGATTGTCATGAACGCCAAATTAGAAATGCCTTGCATTGCACATGGCAAAATCAACGCGGGTATGCCGCTTTTAGAGCAAGACACCAAACGCAGCATTTCTCCTTATGAATTTCTGCCCAGTTGGTTTTTCTACACTCCGGTGGTGATTCAAAGCCTGCTGCAAGGGCTGCGTTATGGCAACTGGGGCTTACCCTTAATTGCAAACCCCGGCATCAAGCTCAGCGGCATGGTTGGAGAGTCAAAACACGACATTCTTAATCTAGCCGGTGAATACGCTCAGCAGTGGATATCGCCCTTTATCACCCGAACGAAAAGCCATCAGACTTTGGATCAGCAAACGGCGCAGGCTTTGTCTGCAATGCAACAAGCATCGTTGGATTTCCCTCTTGTCGCTAAACCAGATTTAGGCTGCCGCGGCGTTGGCGTCAAACTGCTGCAAAATGAACAACAACTGAGTGACTACATCCAATCATTCCCGATTAACGCCCGTTTTTTACTGCAACAAAAAGCGCCGTATCAGGCTGAAGCTGGCGTATTTTATGTGCGCTATCCCGGTGAGGCTCAAGGCAACATTATTTCCATCACACTTAAGTATGCCCCGTTTGTCACTGGGGATGGCATTCACACTTTAAAGCAGTTAATTGAACGCTGCCCACGCGCAGGGCAACTCCCTCACCTCTATTTTCCTCGCCACCTTGAGAAGCTCGATTGGGTTCTTGAAGCCGGGCAGGAGTTTCAACTCGCCTTTGCGGGCAGCCATAGTCGCGGATCGATTTTCCGCAATGGTAACCGTTACATTACTCGCGCTCTCACCAACAAGCTGGATGAGATTTTTAACAATGTTGACGGGTTTCATTATGGGCGGCTCGATATCAAGTTTGCCAATATTCACCAATTGATGGCTGGAGAACAGTTCACGATTTTGGAAATCAATGGCGCAAGCAGTGAAGCCGCTCATATTTGGGATAGAGAAACACCGCTGCGTGAGATCTTCTCAACCTTACTCAGACAGTACCGAATCTTATTCGACATTGGCGCGCAGCAGCGAAAGTTAGGCCATCAAACACCCAAAATGGCTGAACTGCTGAACGCTTGGCGCAAAGAAAAGGCCTTAACCGAACACTACCCAAGCACGGATTAACCTTATCCATAAGAACAATCATAGGGATAGAAATATGTTTGCAATCACCACAAGTTCACAACAAAGCGCATCGCAGCCTAATCATGCCCCCGTGATCCAAGGCGGCATTGAAACACTGGAACAAGCGCACCAGTTTCTCGAACAGTTAGAAGATAGGCACTACACCCACTTAGCCACGCCAATTGTCGCCAGTTCAGTGGGGCAACATTTTCGTCATTGGTTGGATCTGTTTCATGCGCTGGCTAACTCAACTAGCACTATTGATTACAACCAACGCCGTCGGGGCCACCTCGTTGAGACGTCCCGTGCTGCGGCCTTGGCCGAAATTGAGTATTTAATTCAATGGTTAACGCAGTGCTCGGCCTCACTCCAAAAATCCGTTACGGTACTTGTTGAAACCTCATTGCAGGAAACGCAAGTGTGCTCTCTCTCATCAACATGGGAGCGAGAGTTAAGCTTCGCCACTTTGCATGCACAGCACCATTTTGCGATGGCTAAAGTGGTTGCTCATTTGCTGCATGTAGAAACCGATGCCGCTTTCGGCTTAGCGCCAGCCACGGCCTCCTTCATTCGGGGGCAATAACATGTGCTCAGTTTCTTGGTTACTCGACAAACACGGCTATCATCTGTTTTTTAACCGTGATGAACAAAAAAACCGCCCATTAGCGTTGCCACCTAAACAATACACGCAAGCTGGTGTTGAAGTGTTGATGCCGATTGATCCTGCCGGTGGAGGCAGTTGGATCAGCCTTAATGAATGCGGTTTGGCTTTGTGCTTGCTCAATAATTACCAAGGTAAAATCCCCCAAGGAGCCGATGCCGAACGCTTAGTGAGCCGCGGTCAATTGCTTAAGCATTTATCCAGTCAAGTCAGTGTCGAGAAGGTTATCCAAGCGTTTACACAGCTTAATCTTCAGCAATTTGCACCATTCACTTTGCTTGCTTTCGACCCTAATTTAACTGATGTACAAGGCAATGTAATGGCTCTGGCGTGGAATGGTGAACAGAGCCAAATTGCGGTGACGCAATCGCCTCTATTTTCATCCAGTGCCGATTTAGAACAGGTGCAACACTACCGCTCACAGCTCTATCAAGCTTTAATCGCTGAGGAAGATAGTGTGCAACAGCGACTAAAGTTTCACACCCACCACCATGTCGCCCATCCACATTGGGCACCCTGTATGCATCGTCAAGATGCGCACACCGTTAGCTTTACCTATTTACGCGTCACACAACAGCAGCAGTATATGACCTATATCTCAGGTTCACCTTGCTTACAGCTCAGTGAGACATCACTCCACCAGCAGCGCGATGAGATCGACAAAACCACGCCTTGGGTCGCCAATTTATGAGGAATCAACAATGAAACGTTTACTAGGACTATTACTGCTGTTTGTCAGCAGCGTAAGCCTCGCTGAGGATGAAATTTACACCAGCTTTCTGAGCAATAAAGCGCTGAGTGGCTATGACACCGTCGCCTACTTCACCAAAGGAGAGCCAGTAAAAGGCTCCTCCGATTTTTCGACCCTTTATAAAAATGCGCAGTGGTATTTTTCTTCAAAAGAGAACCTTGAACTGTTTCTGAATAACCCTAACCAATATGCGCCGCAGTATGGCGGCTACTGCGCTTGGGCCGTCTCTGAAAAGAACGATTTTGCTCCGGGAGATCCCAATCAATGGGCGATTGTCGACGGCAAGCTCTATCTCAATTACGACAAAAAGATCAAAACATTATGGGATGCCAACCAAGCGGTGCACATCCAACAGGCCGATAAAAATTGGCCCAATTTAATTAAGTAGGAGCTACACCATGACGTTTAAAGCTAGCCAACATCTTCCCTCACTCTTGATTGCGTTTGTTTTTATTCAATCGCTTGTCTTTAAATTTTCCGGCTCTTACGAAACCCACTATATTTTTGGCATCTTAGGTGCGTGGTCTGGCCTCGGTTGGTTTGCTGTGTATGGCGGATATTTAATCGGAACGGCTGAACTGATAGCCTCTATTTTGCTGTTTAGCCGCTGGCATGGCCTTGGTGCACTGATGAGCGTCGGCATTATGAGTGGTGCGATTTTCTTTCATTTATTTACGCCTCTTGGCATTGTGATGCCAGAGTTTAACCAGGTAGGAGAAGTGGTCGGCAATGATAGCGGCCTGCTATTTGCGATGGCTTGTCTTGTTTGGTTGTGTGCGGCTTTTTTGGTACGGCGTGATCTCAAAAACGGTGATGGTTTATTGCACCAGTGGCTGAATAAAGGAGTGTAATTATATGCTAGCCAGTCCTTTTCGTTTACCACGACACACTCCATTTGGCGTCGCAGAATCGATTGTTGAATGGGCCTCTGGGCTTGCAACACTGGATAAACTGTATCAGCAGCGTCCTGCCAAACCCTCTTGCTTTGAGTTTATGCGCTACACGCTAGCAGCACTCAACATCGAATATCGCCTTGCTTTAGGCAGCATCGATAATATTCCACAAACAGGGTCGGTGGTGATCGTCGCTAACCACCCGCTGGGCGCAATTGAAGGGGTGATATTAGCCGATTTAATTGGTTCAGTACGCACCGATATTAAAGTGCTGGCGAATCAGTTGCTAAAGCGCCTGCCTGAAATTAGTGAACTCTTTATCGGTGTCGATGTGTTCAATAGCAAAAGTGCTCGCAGCACCAATGCGCAAGCCATTCGAGATGCGAATCTTCATTTGGCTCAAGGTGGCTTATTGATTATCTTCCCCGCTGGTGAGGTATCTACTTACCCCAAAGGATCGCAAACACTGTCGGATATCGAATGGAGTCAATCCGTCGCCAAATTTGTTAAACGCGCCCAAGCCACCACCGTCCCGATCTTTATTAATGGTAAAAATAGCACTCTGTTTTATCAAGCGGGGCGAATTCATCCACTACTGCGAACGGCATTGCTCGGCCGCGAGCTACTGAATAAGCAGGCGCACAACATTGAAATTTCCATCGGCAATCCCATCCCCTATTCCGAAGTAAAAGCATTTGAACAAGAACGAGACATTGTTCATTATCTGCGTCTCAATACCTATTTAATGAGTACAACACCTTCCTCAATGCCATCCTCACCAGAGTTAGTGACATCGCCCCTTCCTATTATTGATGCGCTTATTGTAGAGAAGCTTGAACAAGATCTCGCTACGCTGCCAAGCGAAAGCAAGCTCTTAGAGCAAGGTGATTGGATTGTCTATTGCGCCGCAAGCGAGCAGTTGCCCCACATACTGCAAGAGATTGGTCGAATTCGTGAAGAGAGTTTTCGCGCCGTAGGTGAAGGAAGCGGCTTAGCTTGTGATCTTGATGAGTATGATCGCCATTACTACCAGCTCTTTGTTTGGCACAAGAAAGACCGTCAAATTGTTGGAGCTTATCGATTGGGGCTAGTGGATGAACTGATAGCGAAGCAAGGGTTAGCAGGGCTCTATTCCCGTAGCTTATTTCAGTATGATAAAGCCTTCATCAACACACTAGATACCAGTATTGAGCTAGGCCGCTCGGTGGTTTCCTCGAAATACCAGCGCAACCTCAACTCACTGTTAATGCTGTGGAAAGGTATTGCTGCGTTTGTCGCGCGTCATCCACAATATACGCACTTGTTTGGCCCAGTAAGCATTAGCAACGATTACAGCCACACCGCACGACAATTAATGGCCGCCACACTCTCTATTCATCATTATGATCATGAAAAGGCAACCTTGGTTTTACCTTCCACTCTACTACGGAGCAATGGGAACACATTTTGGCAAACCAACTTGCTCTCCTCTTTGGCAAGCATTTCTCTGCTGTCGAAAGTGTTAGCAAAAATGGAAAATGGCAAGGGCCTTCCTGTATTGCTGCGCCAATATTTAGGGATGAATGGCAAGCTCGTCTGTTTTAATGTCGACCCCGCGTTTAACAATGCGTTAGATGGTTTAATTGTGGTGAACTTGAAACAAGTTCCACTGCATACACTGGCAAAATACATGGGTAAGGAGCAGGCCAGCGCTTATTTGAATTCGACACCTTTCAGTTCAAAGCCCTCATAAACGCAAAAGCCAGCGAGTTGTTCGCTGGCTTTAATTCTAAATGAAGGGGCTTATTTTAGAAGGCGTGCTCTAAATTGGCGTCCTTTCATCTTGCCGCTTTCCATTTTCTTCAGTGCTTTTTTCGCCACCGATTTATGGACTGCAACGTAGCTGCGCATCGGTAACATGTTAATTTTACCGACATATTGACCGTCAATACCGTCGTTACTGGTCAACGCCCCTAGAATATCCCCCGGGCGTACTTTCTGCTTTTTACCGCCATCAATCTGGATAGTGACCATATTGGCTTGATAAGGCGCGTTGTTTAACGCACTGGCATCAGGCAATTTAGCAGGTTCGATGGGCATATCCATATATTCATCAATCATCGCCACTCGGTGCATTTCACTGTCACTGAAGAAGCTAAAAGCTAAACCTTTACTGCCAGCTCGGCCAGTACGCCCAATGCGGTGCACGTGCACTTCAGGATCACGTGATAACTCAAAGTTAAATACCGCATCTAAGTTATCCACATCAAGGCCACGTGCCGCCACATCGGTTGCAACTAAAATGGAGATACTTTTATTAGCAAACTGCACCAAAGCTTGGTCACGGTCACGCTGCTCTAAATCACCATGCAGTTCCACCACACTAAAGCCCTTGTGATGTAGATCTTCAGCAACACTTTGTACTTCTTTCTTTGTATTACAGAACACCACGGCAGATTCAGGCTGATGGTGTAAAAGCAGCAGTTCTAACGCGCGATCACGCGCCTCTGTTCCCTCTACTTTATAAAAATATTGCTGAATGCTGGACGTATCATGGGTGGATTCAACTTTGACCATTTCAGGCTCACGCATAATCCGCTGCGCAATTTGTTTGATTTGATTTGGGAACGTCGCACTAAACAGCAATGTTTGACGGCTGGTTGGCGTTTCATTGATGATCGCATCCAACGCTTCTTGGAAACCCATTTCAAGCATTCGGTCCGCTTCATCAAGCACTAACGTATTGAGTTCAGAGAGATCGATACGACCTTTGTCTAAATGGTCAAGAATACGCCCCGGAGTACCAACCAAAATATGTGCGCCGTGCTCTAACGAACCAATTTGTGGCCCCATTGGCATGCCGCCACACAAGGTTAGCACTTTAATATTATGAATGGCGCGGCCGAGTGTGCGAATATCCGTTGCGACTTGATCGGCTAACTCCCGCGTTGGGCATAGCACCAAAGCTTGAACGCGAAAACGCTTAACGTTGAGGTTAGATAATACGCCTAAACCAAACGCTGCTGTTTTTCCTGAGCCTGTTTTTCCTTGGCCAATCACATCCTTACCCGCCAAAATGGTTGGCAAGCTTAACGCCTGAATCGGCGTCATCTTGGTGTATCCCAAAGTATCGAGGTTAGAAAGAAGTTCTGGTTGTAGATTTACCGTTGAAAAAGAGAGATTACTCAAGAGACCGTCCTTTCGTTAGACGAAAATTAAACGCCTATTATCGTTATTTAACCTCGTGTGGCTAGTGAATCTTTATTTATCATTCATCAAGTTTGTAGCTTACTCTTAACCTTTGTTAATGAATCATGCACTTAAGCTTGATAGAGTAACGACATCCATTTTTAAAGGGGCACTACGATGATTACTTGGCACTGTCTTTCATTCTCACAATTAACCACTCATCAACTTTATGCGCTACTTAAACTGCGCGTCGATGTCTTTGTGGTCGAACAAACCTGTCCTTACCCTGAATTGGATAATAAGGATATTCAGCCGGGTGTTTTTCATTTAATTGGTGAACAGGATCAGCAGATTGTTGCCTGCGCGCGCTTACTCCCTGCGGGGATTAGCTATCCAAGTGTCAGCATTGGTCGCATTGCAACCCAAAAAGAAGCGAGAGGAAATGGCCTTGGACACCAATTAATGCAGCAAGCATTAGCCGAATGCCAGAAGCTGTGGCCCAATCAAGATATTGAAATTGGTGCACAGCACTATCTTGCTAGCTTCTATCAAAGTTATGGTTTTCAACAAACGTCGGCGATGTATCTAGAAGATGATATCCCGCATATCGACATGCAGCTCAGCAAGTAAATAACTCCCTTGATCAAAACGTGTTATTTACTACGGCCAAATCCGCCATCTGAGCGCCTGAAAAACATCACTGATTGATCGTTTTTCTCAAGTTGTAGGATATCGAGCTGCCCATCAGCCGCGAGTTTGAAGCGAACTAATTGGCCTTGGGTAATTTGGCTGAGCGGTTTGTCACTGCCTTCAATTTTGACTAAGGCATTAAGATCAGACATCGGTAAATCATTTGCCCGAAAAACCTGCGACAAAGTGTCCCCGTTTTTAACCGTGTACTCTCGCCAGAACTCAGATTTACGGTCGGTTTGTTGAGGCATTTTTTGTTCACTCAACCCAACCGTATTAATGCTGATTTCCACACGCTCACTACTTTTCGGTAGAGCGGCCTGCTCTGTTCGCTCAGGAAAAGGAATAATAATGAGCAAACACACTACTGGAACGATCGCTAATAAAGCGCGCTGGTGAAGCTTAGGCAGCGCTAGCCAAACTGTGCGAACACGTAAAATAAGGCCACGCCAATCGAATGCATGCCACTTCTGTTGGATAAACGCTAAATAATCAGTTTGCGGTTTCTTCTTGTGACGACGATTCATCTTAACCCGTCTCCTTTTCTGTCGAGCTACAGTATAAAAACTCAAGAGGGATCAGTATAGAGCCAAGGTGGCGATAACGTAAACGTTGACACAATCTTGAACATTTTTCTTTGGGATCTGCGATTTGTCACAACCTGAAGGTTCAATATTGGATATTTCCCATTAGCATTTCATCCCATGCTTGAAACTGATATCCTTTGGCACTTGTTTATTTACATAAAAAGAGTGACTGTTTATGTCTGAAGTAAAATTTGACACTGTAGAGCAAAAAGCAAGCTACGGTATCGGTCTACAAATGGGCCAACAACTTGCGGGTAGTGGTCTAGAAGGACTTAACGTTGACGCCATCGCCGCAGGTATCGCAACCGCATTAGTAGGCGACATGCCATCAATTGAAATTGATGAAATCAATAATGCACTGCAAGAGTTGCACATGCGTGCAGAATCTCTACGCCAAGAAGCTGCCAAAGCAGCCGCAGCCGACGGTGAAGTATTCTTAACAGATAACGCACTACGCCCTGAAGTGACCGTTCTTGAATCTGGTCTACAGTACGAAATTCTTACAGAAGGTACGGGGGATATCCCGACATCTGACAAGCAAGTACGTGTTCATTACCACGGTGAATTGACTGACGGTACAGTATTTGATAGCTCTGTATCTCGCGGTCAACCAGCTGAATTCCCAGTAACAGGTGTAATCAAAGGTTGGGTAGAAGCACTACAACTGATGCCTGTGGGTTCAAAATGGAAACTCTATATTCCACAAGATCTTGCCTACGGTGAGCGTGGCGCTGGCGCTGCAATTCCTCCTTTTGCAGCTCTAGTATTTGAAGTAGAGCTACTCGACATTCTATAAATAGAATTGATATAGAATTGATAATGAGAAGGTTGGCATTCGCTGACCTTTTTTTATTAGTATTGCTTACTTAGCATCTATCAAAAACGACACTACGCATACTTATCTGGTTAGCCCGTGTTCAAAGATAAAATCTACGCATACAAAAAAGCCGAGTATTACTACTCGGCTTTTTTAATTATACGAACTGATTACTCAGCAGCAGCTTCTACAGCTACTTCTGGGCGATCGACAAGCTCAATGTATGCCATTGGAGCTTTATCACCAGTACGGAAACCGCACTTTAGGATACGTGTGTAGCCGCCTTGGCGAGCTGCAAAACGTGGACCTAGTTCGTTAAATAGTTTTGCCACAACTTCGTTATCACGAGTGCGAGCAAATGCTAGACGACGGTTTGCAACACTGTCAGTCTTAGCTAGTGTAATCAAAGGCTCAACGACGCGACGTAGCTCTTTTGCTTTTGGCAAAGTAGTCTTGATAACTTCATGACGTACTAGAGAGCTAGCCATGTTGCTGAACATCGCTTTGCGATGACTGCTGTTGCGGTTGAGTTGACGACCACTCTTACGATGGCGCATGACCTAATCCTTCTAACTAGTATCGATTAATCTTCAGCGATAGACGCTGGCGGCCAGTTCTCTAGGCGCATACCCAAAGATAGACCACGTGATGCAAGCACGTCTTTAATCTCTGTAAGAGATTTCTTACCAAGGTTTGGCGTTTTAAGTAGCTCAACCTCAGTGCGCTGTACTAGATCACCGATGTAGTGAATCGCTTCTGCTTTCAAACAGTTAGCAGAGCGAACTGTTAGTTCAAGATCGTCTACAGGACGCAGTAGGATTGGATCGAATTCTGGCTTCTCTTCCTTCTCCTCAGGTACACGTACATCACGAAGATCTACGAACGCATCCAATTGTTCAGCAAGAATAGTTGCTGCACGACGGATTGCTTCCTCAGGTTCTAGAGTACCGTTCGTTTCCATATCGATAACGAGCTTATCTAAATCAGTACGTTGTTCTACGCGAGCGGCTTCCACAGAGTAGGCAATTTTGTCTACTGGGCTGTAAGTAGCATCTACAAGTAGACGACCGATTGGACGCTCATCTTCTTCAGTATGGATACGAGCTGAAGCTGGAACATAACCACGACCACGTTCTACTTTGATACGCATAGCGATCTCAGCGTTGTCATCCGTTAGATGACAAATCACGTGCTCAGGGTTAGTGATCTCTACATCACCATCATGGGTGATGTCACCTGCAACAACAGGGCCCGAGCCTGATTTGTTCAGCGTAATGAACACTTCATCTTTGCCTTCGGCAACGCGAACAGCCAAACCTTTTAGGTTCAGAAGGATCTCAAGGATATCTTCTTGAATGCCTTCTTTGGTGCTGTACTCGTGTAGTACGCCTTCAATCTCCACTTCAGTTACAGCACAACCTGGCATTGAAGATAGAAGAATACGGCGAAGTGCATTACCCAGAGTATGGCCGAAACCACGCTCTAACGGCTCAAGAGTTACTTTTGCGTGTGTCGTGCTAATCTGTTCGATATCAACAAGACGTGGCTTAAGAAATTCTGTTACAGAACCCTGCATTGTGTCCTCTCTTTAGTTTAACCTTACTTAGAGTAAAGCTCGACGATCAATTGTTCGTTGATGTCAGCTGACAGGTCAGAACGCTCAGGCATACGCTTGAATGTACCTTCCATTTGGCCGCCATCTACTTCAATCCAAGTTGGTTTTTCGCGTTGTTCAGCAACTTCTAGAGCTGCTTTAATGCGAGATTGCTTTTTAGCTTTCTCACGGATTGCAACAACGTCGTTAACCGCAACATTGAAAGAAGGAACGTTTACAACTTTACCGTTAACTAGGATAGCTTTGTGGCTTACTAGCTGACGTGCTTCTGCGCGAGTAGCGCCAAAGCCCATGCGGTAAACTACGTTATCAAGACGACCTTCAAGAAGCTGAAGTAGGTTTTCACCAGTATTGCCTTTAAGACGTGCAGCTTCTTTGTAGTAGTTACGGAATTGTTTTTCTAGAACGCCATAAATACGACGAACTTTTTGCTTCTCACGAAGCTGAACACCGTACTCAGATAGACGACCGCGACGAGCGCCGTGTACACCTGGTGCGTTGTCAATTTTACACTTGGTATCAATCGCACGAATGCCTGACTTAAGGAACAAGTCAGTACCTTCGCGGCGGCTAAGCTTCAGCTTAGGACCCAAATATCTTGCCATGATCTTTCTCCAATCTTCCTAGAAACGTTATACGCGGCGTTTCTTAGGTGGACGACAACCGTTATGAGGGATTGGTGTCGCATCAACAATGTTAGTGATACGGAAACCAGCAGCGTTCAGTGCGCGAACAGTTGATTCACGACCTGGACCTGGACCCTTAACCATAACCTCTAGGTTCTTAAGGCCGTATTCTTTAGCCATTTCAGCACAACGCTCAGCAGCAACCTGTGCAGCGAACGGAGTAGACTTACGAGAACCGCGGAAACCAGAACCACCAGCAGTTGCCCAAGCTAGAGCATTACCTTGACGGTCTGTGATAGTTACGATTGTGTTATTGAAAGATGCATGGATGTGCGCTACGCCATCAGCAACTTGCTTGCGTACACGCTTACGTGCGCGAGTTGGTTGTTTTGCCATTGTACTCTATACCCTTCCGACTATTTCTTGATCGGTTTACGCGGACCCTTACGGGTACGAGCGTTGGTTTTAGTACGCTGTCCACGTAGTGGTAGACTGCGACGATGACGAAGACCACGGTAACAGCCAAGGTCCATAAGACGCTTGATGTTCATGGAAACTTCACGACGAAGATCACCCTCTACAGTGTATTTAGCTACACCATCACGCAGTAGATCGATCTGCTCTTCAGTTAGTTCACTGATCTTAACACTTTCAGCAATACCCAAATCAGCTAAGATAGCTTTCGAACGGGTCTTACCGATGCCGTAGATTGCAGTTAATGCAATTACAGCATGCTTCTGATCAGGAATGTTAATGCCTGCTATACGGGCCACTATTCACTCCTAGTACTTATATAAGAAATTATCCGCAGCAAAGCCCGTCGAGGATACGCTGCGGCATACTACTTCTTTTGCACACAAAAGGTAGGCCGAGGAATATACTCGACCGACCTTTATATTTCAAGTAAAAATTTCTGCTAATTAGCCTTGGCGCTGCTTGTGCTTTGGCTCACTGCAAATCACGCGAACGACGCCGTTACGCTTGATTACTTTACAGTTACGACAGATTTTTTTAACGGAAGCACGAACTTTCATTGCTAAACTCCGTAAGTGAAATCTGAATTAACGGCCGTAGCCCTTCAGATTTGCTTTTTTCAACACAGAATCATACTGTTGGGACATCATATGAGTCTGTACCTGTGCCATAAAGTCCATAATCACAACCACTACGATAAGTAGTGATGTGCCGCCGAAGTAGAAACGTACGTTCCACGCGACCATCATGAACTCGGGAATCAGACAGATAAAGGTAATGTAGAGAGCACCCGCTAAGGTTAGTCTGGTCATTACTTTATCAATGTATCTCGCTGTCTGCTCACCTGGGCGGATGCCGGGTACGAACGCACCGGACTTCTTCAAGTTATCCGCTGTTTCACGAGGGTTAAACACCAACGCTGTGTAAAAGAAACAGAAGAAAATAATCGCTGCTGCATAAAGCATAACGTACAGAGGTTGACCAGGGCTAAGAGCCAAAGACACATCAGTTAACCAACCGAATGTGCTGCTCTCACCATTTTGACCAAACCACTGAGCTAATGTTCCTGGGAACAAAATAATACTCGATGCAAAAATTGCAGGTATTACACCCGCCATATTAATTTTCAATGGCAAGTGAGTACTTTGCGCTGCAAACACTTTACGACCTTGTTGACGCTTTGCATAGTTAACGACAATACGACGCTGACCACGCTCCATGAAAACAACGAAATAAATTACAGCAAAAGAAAGTACCGCAATTAACAACAGAAGAAGCACATGCAATTCACCTTGACGCGCTTGCTCAATCGTTTGTCCGATTGCCGAAGGCAATCCAGCAACAATACCTGCAAAAATCAAAATGGAAATACCATTTCCTATTCCACGCTCAGTAATTTGTTCACCTAACCACATTAAGAACATGGTGCCAGTTACTAAACTCACGGTAGCAATCAGGGTAAACATGGTTTGGTCGATAACAACCAGATTGTTGACCATGTTTGGTAAGCCTGTTGCGATACCAATAGCTTGGAATATTGCAAGTACAAGCGTGCCATAACGCGTATATTGGCTAATCTTACGACGCCCTGCCTCACCCTCTTTCTTGAGTTCGGCTAACGCTGGATGAACTACAGTTAGCAATTGGACAACAATTGATGCCGAAATATACGGCATGATGCCCAATGCTAAGATAGATGCACGCGAAAGAGCACCACCGGAGAACATGTTAAACATTTCAACGATGGTACCTTTTTGCTGTTCGAACAAATCGGCAAGTACAGCTGCGTCAATACCAGGAATCGGCACAAAAGAACCGGCTCGGAATACTAAAAGTGCACCAATTACGAATAATAAGCGCGACTTTAGCTCACTTAAGCCGCTCTGAGCACTACGAAAATCTTGTCCTGGTTTCTTAGCCATCTGTACCTCGTTCCTCGAGATTATTCCTCGATTTTACCGCCTGCAGCTTCGATTGCAGCTTTAGCGCCTTTAGTCACGCGAAGACCTTTCACAGTCACTGCTTTGCTAATCTCACCAGAAAGAACAACTTTAACATTTTCGATGTTCTTAGTGATTAGGTTAGCTGCTTTCAAGCTGTTTAGATCGACCACGTCACCCGTAACTTTCGCTAGCTCAGCTAGACGAATTTCAGCAGACACTAGGCTCTTACGAGAAGTGAAACCGAATTTAGGTAGACGTTGTTTTAGAGGCATTTGACCGCCTTCAAAACCTGGACGAACTGTACCGCCAGAACGTGACTTTTGACCTTTGTGACCGCGGCCACCTGTTTTACCAAGGCCAGAACCGATACCACGGCCTAGACGCTTAGGAGCGTGCTTAGAACCAGCAGCCGGTGATAGAGTATTCAAACGCATTCTGATTACTCCTCAACTTTAACCATGTAGTAAACCTTGTTGATCATACCGCGTACACACGGTGTATCTTCAAGTTCTACTGTATGGTTGATACGACGAAGGCCTAGACCACGCAAAGTAGCTTTGTGCTTTGGTAGACGACCAATTGAGCTTTTAGTTTGAGTTACTTTAATAGTTGCCATGGTGCTTACTCCGAAATCGCTTCAACAGTGAGACCACGTTTAGCTGCAACCATTTCTGGTGACTTCACATCTACTAGACCAGCAACTGTTGCACGAACAACGTTGATTGGGTTAGTAGAACCGTACGCTTTCGCAAGTACGTTATGTACACCGGCAACTTCTAGTACAGCACGCATCGCACCACCGGCGATAACACCTGTACCTTCTGCAGCTGGCTGCATGTAAACTTTAGAGCCCGAGTGACGACCTTTCACCGCGTGGTGAAGAGTGCCTTCGTTAAGAGCGATAGTAACCATGTTACGACGCGCTTTTTCCATTGCTTTTTGAATCGCTGCAGGTACTTCACGAGCTTTGCCGTATCCGAAACCTACGCGACCATTACCGTCACCAACTACAGTTAGTGCAGTAAAGCTCATGATTCGACCACCTTTAACCGTTTTAGAAACACGGTTAACTGCGATTAATTTTTCTTGCAAATCACTAGCTTGTTGTTGTTCTTTAGCCATCTTCCAACCCTACCTTAGAATTTCAGACCAGCTTCGCGAGCAGATTCTGCTAGCGCCGCTACTCGACCGTGGTATTGGAAACCAGAACGATCAAACGCAACAGCTGATACGCCTTTTTCAAGAGCGCGTTCTGCAATAGCTTTACCTACCGCTTTAGCTGCGTCTACGTTACCGGTGTTCTTAACTAGCTCACGGATCGCTTTTTCTACAGTAGAAGCTGCTGCGATAACCTCAGAGCCGTTTGATGCGATAACCTGAGCGTACACGTGACGAGGAGTACGGTGTACTACTAGGCGAGTTGCACCCAGTTCAGCAATCTTACGACGTGCGCGTGTAGCACGACGGATGCGAGATGCTTTCTTATCCATAGTGTTACCTTACTTCTTCTTAGCTTCTTTACTACGCACATTTTCATCTGCGTAACGGACGCCTTTACCTTTATAAGGTTCTGGCTCACGGTAAGAACGGATGTCAGCCGCAACTTGACCCACTACTTGCTTATCGCAACCAGTTAGGACAATTTCAGTTTGGCTAGGACATTCAGCATTGATACCCGCTGGTAGTTCATGCTCTACAGGGTGTGAGAAGCCTAAAGTAAGACTTACTGAGTTGCCTTTAATAGCAGCACGGTAACCAACACCTTTAAGAACAAGCTTCTTAGTAAAGCCTGCAGTAACACCAACAACCATGTTGTTTACTAGTGCACGAGCAGTACCTGCTTGTGCCCAAGCGTTAGCAACACCTTCACGAGGACCGAAAGTAAGGTTGTTTTCTTCCTGTGCAATAACTACGCCTTTATTCAGGACGCGAGTCAGCTCACCTTTACCACCTTTTACAGTGATTTCTTGGCCGTTTAGTTTCACCTCTACGCCAGCTGGAATAGCGACAGGTGCTTTAGCAACACGAGACATATCCTACTCCTTACGCTACGTAGCAAATGATTTCACCGCCAAGACCTGCTTTGCGAGCAGCACGGTCAGACATCAGACCCTTGGAAGTGGACACCACAGCAACACCCATACCGCCCATCACTGTTGGTAACGCGTCTTTTTTCTTATAAACGCGTAGACCAGGACGTGAAACACGTTGGATTTGCTCGATTACTGGTTTAGCTTGGAAGTACTTAAGAGTAACTTCTAGCTCAGGTTTTACTTCGCCTTCAACAGCGAAATCTGCGATATAACCTTCAGCTTTTAGCAGTGCAGCAATTGCAACTTTAAGCTTTGAAGAAGGCATTTTTACAGCAACTTTATTTGCTGCCTGACCGTTACGAATGCGGGTCAGCATATCCGAAATCGGATCTTGCATGCTCATAAGATTTACTCCAAATGATTAAGTGGCAATTACCAGCTAGCCTTACGAAGTCCAGGAATCTCGCCTTTCATGCAAGCTTCGCGAACTTTGATGCGGCTTAGACCGAACTTACGTAGGAAACCGTGTGGACGACCAGTTTGGTTGCAACGGTTGCGCTGACGTGAAGCACTTGAATCACGTGGAAGAGCTTGCAGTTTAAGAACTGCGTTCCAACGATCTTCTTCAGATGCGTTTACATCGCTGATGGTAGCTTTTAGCATTGCACGCTTTTCTGCGAACTTAGCTACTAGCTTTGCACGTTTTACTTCACGTGCTTTCATTGATTGTTTAGCCATAACAGTAACCCTTCACCTTACTTACGGAATGGGAAGTTAAAGGCAGCCAGCAGAGCACGGCCTTCCTCATCGGTACCAGCAGAAGTCGTGATAGTGATATCAAGACCGCGTACACGATCGACTTTATCGTAGTCGATTTCTGGGAAGATGATTTGCTCGCGAACGCCCATGCTGTAGTTACCGCGTCCGTCAAAAGACTTAGCGCTAACACCACGGAAGTCACGTACACGTGGAAGTGCAATAGAGATTAAACGCTCTAAAAAATCCCACATACGTTCGCCACGCAAGGTTACTTTACAACCAATTGGGTAGCCTTCACGAATTTTGAAACCTGCAACAGATTTACGAGCTTTAGTGATCAGTGGTTTTTGACCAGAGATCGTAGCCATATCAGCTGCTGCATTTTCTAATAGTTTCTTATCGTTGATAGCTTCACCAACGCCCATGTTTAGGGTGATTTTATCAATCCTAGGGACTTGCATGACGCTTGTGTAACCGAACTGTTTGGTCAGTTCAGTCACTACAGACGACTTGTAGTAATCATGCAGTTTCGCCATAGTAGAACTCCAAATTACTTCTAATTAGTTAGAAACGATTTCACCGTTAGATTTGAAGAAACGAACTTTTTTGCCGTCTTCAAAACGGAAACCGATACGGTCCGCTTTACCAGTTGCTGCGTTAAAGATTGCAACGTTAGAAGCATCAATAGCTGCTTCTTGTTCAACGATGCCACCTTGTTGACCTAGAGCCGGAACCGGCTTTTGGTGTTTCTTAACAAGGTTGATACCTTCAACGATAACTTTACCAGTTACGAGAACCTTAGTTACTTTACCTTTCTTGCCTTTATCTTTACCAGCAAGAACGATTACTTCGTCATTACGACGGATTTTAGCTGCCATGTGTGCCGCTCCTTACAGAACTTCAGGTGCTAGTGACACGATTTTCATAAATTTCGCATTGCGAAGTTCACGAGTCACTGGACCAAAGATACGTGTACCGATAGGTTGCTCTGTATTATTGTTCAACAATACGCAAGCATTACGGTCGAAGCGAATGACAGAACCGTCTGGACGACGTACGCCTTTACGGGTGCGAACTACCACCGCCTTCAGTACATCACCTTTTTTAACTTTACCGCGAGGAATTGCTTCCTTCACTGTAACTTTGATGATGTCACCGATATGTGCATAACGGCGGTGAGAGCCACCCAGAACCTTAATACACATTACCTTGCGCGCGCCTGAGTTATCAGCTGCATCAAGTGTACTTTGCATTTGGATCATTGTTAGTGCTCCGCTAAATATTAAAACTAGACCCTCTCGGGTCGGGCTGCCTCTTTAAAAGGGACGCGAATTGTACCACCCTTTCCTAAGATTGGGTAGACAAAAAATAAACGGCTCCAAAAAAACTTTGGAGCCGTTTAAAATCATAGAATAACGATGATTACATCTTCGCTTTTTCTATAACTTTAACCAATGTCCAAGACTTAGTCTTAGACAGAGGACGACACTCACGAATCTCAACGGTATCGCCTAGGCCACACTCGTTGTTTTCGTCATGTGCGTGTACTTTAGTCGTACGCTTTACGAATTTACCGTAAATTGGGTGTTTCACCATGCGCTCGATAGCAACAGTGATAGATTTATCCATCTTGTCACTAATAACACGACCTAGTTGAGTACGAATTTTGTCGCTCATTATTCGCCTGCCTTCTCAGTCAAAACAGTTTTAACGCGTGCGATATCACGGCGTACAGCTTTCAAAGTATGAGTTTGCTGTAGTTGACCAGTTGCAGCTTGCATGCGCAAGTTGAACTGTTCACGTAGCAAATTCAGTAGCTCAGCGTTAAGCTCTTCAGCGCTTTTTGCGCGTAGATCTAGTGCTTTCATCACATCACCTGTTTAATTACGAATGTAGTTTTGAATGGCAGTTTACGAGCCGCTAGGCGGAACGCTTCACGTGCCAATTCTTCAGGTACACCGTCCATTTCGTACATAACCTTACCAGGTTGGATTTGGGCTACCCAGTACTCAACGTTACCTTTACCCTTACCTTGACGAACTTCTAGTGGTTTTTCAGTGATTGGCTTATCTGGGAACACACGGATCCAGATTTTACCTTGACGCTTAACGTGACGTGTCATTGCACGACGTGCCGCTTCGATCTGACGAGCAGTTAGACGACCACGTCCAACGGCTTTAAGACCAAATGTACCGAAGCTTACGTCAGTACCTTTAGCTAGACCGCGGTTGCGACCAGTATGAACCTTACGGAACTTAGTGCGTTTAGGTTGTAGCATCAGTCGACTCCTTACTTACGGCCTTTACGCTGCTTCTTAGGCTTGTCAGCCTTTGGCTCAACAGCGTTTGCAGCTGGCATACCACCAAGGATTTCACCCTTGAAGATCCAAACTTTAACGCCGATCACACCGTATTGAGTGTGAGCCGAAGAAGTTGCGTAATCAATGTCAGCACGTAGAGTGTGTAGAGGCACACGGCCTTCACGGTACCACTCAGAACGTGCAATTTCAGCGCCGCCAAGACGACCGCTTACTTCCACTTTGATACCTTTAGCGCCTAGACGCATAGCATTTTGTACCGCACGCTTCATAGCACGACGGAACATAACGCGACGCTCTAGTTGAGACGCGATGCTATCAGCCACTAATTGGCCGTCTAGCTCAGGCTTACGTACTTCAGCGATGTTAATTTGCGCTGGTACACCTGCAATTTTAGCTACAGCTGCGCGTAGCTTCTCAACGTCTTCACCTTTCTTACCGATAACAACGCCTGGGCGAGCAGTGTGGATAGTCACACGAATGCTCTTAGCAGGACGCTCGATAACGATGCGTGATAGAGACGCTTTTGAAAGTTCCTTAGTAAGGAACTGACGTACCTTGAAGTCGCCGTCTAGGTTGTCAGCGAAATCTTTGGTGTTAGCAAACCATGTAGCATTCCAAGGCTTAACGATGCCAAGACGAATACCATTAGGATGTACTTTCTGACCCATTGCTTACTCTCCTAGTCTCTTAGCGGTCTGCTACAACAACAGTGATGTGGCTTGAACGCTTCAAGATACGATCCGCACGGCCTTTTGCACGAGGCATAATACGCTTCATGACCGGGCCCTCATCTACGAAGATTTTAGCGACATTAAGATCGTCGATATCTGCACCTTCGTTGTGTTCTGCGTTAGCGATAGCTGACTCTAGAACTTTCTTAACTAATACAGCCGCTTTTTTGTTGCTGAAAGTTAGGATTTCAAGAGCCTGATCCACAGATTTACCACGGATTAGATCTGCAACTAAGCGAGCTTTCTGAGGAGAAATGCGAGCAAAGTTATGTTTAGCAATAGCTTCCATCATTTACTCCTTAGCGCTTCTTAGCTTTCTTATCCGCAGCGTGACCACGGTAAGTACGAGTTGGTGCGAATTCGCCCAGTTTGTGACCGATCATTTCATCAGTGACAAATACTGGAACGTGCTGACGACCATTATGGACAGCGATGGTCAAACCAATCATTGATGGAATGATCATTGAACGACGGGACCAAGTCTTAATAGGCTTTTTGTCTCCGCTTTCCACCGCTTTCTCTACCTTCTTCAGCAAGTGTAGGTCAATAAATGGACCTTTCTTGAGAGAACGTGGCATGGCTTATCCTCTTATATAGATTACTTATTACGACGACGTACGATGTACTTGTCGGTGCGTTTGTTGCTACGAGTCTTGAAGCCCTTAGTAGGCATACCCCAAGGAGATACTGGGTGACGACCACCAGAAGTGCGGCCTTCACCACCACCGTGTGGGTGGTCAACCGGGTTCATTACTACACCACGTACAGTTGGACGTACGCCGCGCCAGCGTGAAGCACCAGCTTTACCTAGTTCACGTAGCATGTGCTCAGAGTTACCAACTTCACCGATTGTTGCACGGCCTTCAGAAAGTACTTTGCGCATTTCACCAGAACGTAGGCGGATAGTTGCATAAGTACCGTCGCGAGCGACAAGTTGAGCATATGCACCAGCCGAACGAGCTAGCTGTGCACCTTTACCAGGCTTAAGTTCAACACAGTGAATAGTAGAACCCACTGGGATGTTGCGCATTGGCAGAGTGTTACCTGCTTTAATTGGCGCATCAACACCAGACTGGATTGTATCACCAGCTTGAACACCTTTAGGTGCGATAATGTAACGACGCTCGCCGTCTGCGTACAGAACTAGAGCGATATTTGCGCTACGGTTTGGATCGTATTCTAGACGCTCAACTTTCGCTGGGATGCCATCTTTAGTACGTTTGAAGTCAACCAAACGATAGTGTTGCTTATGACCACCACCGATATGACGTACTGTGATACGACCGTTGTTGTTACGACCACCATTCTTAGAGTTTTTCTCTAGAAGAGGTGCGTATGGCTTACCCTTGTGTAGGTCAGCGTTAACAACTTTAACGACGTGACGACGACCAGGGGAAGTCGGCTTACATTTAACAATAGCCATTATTCAACTACTCCTGTTATTCCGCGCCGCCAACAAAGTCAAGATCTTGACCTTCTTTCAAAGTCACATACGCTTTTTTAACGTCGCTGCGGCGACCTTGGCGTAGACCTTGACGTTTGGTCTTACCCTTAGTGATAAGAGTATTTACAGACTTAACTTCAACTTCAAATAGCTTTTCTACAGCTGCTTTGATCTCTTTCTTAGTTGCATCTTTTGCTACTTTGAAAACGATAGTGTTCGCTTTCTCAGCAGTCATAGTTGCTTTTTCAGAGATGTGCGGTGCACGTAGAACTTTTAGTAGACGCTCTTCACTGATCATGCCAGCATCTCCTCAACTTGCTTAACTGCTTCTGCAGTCATTAGAACCTTGTCAAACGCAATTAGGCTAACTGGGTCAAGACCCGCTACGTCACGTGCGTCAACTTTATATAGGTTGCGAGCAGCTAAGAATAGATTCTCGTCTACTTCGCCAGTAACGATGAGTACATCGTTAAGCTCAAGTTCTTTAAGCTTAGCTAATAGCTCTTTAGTTTTTGGTGCTTCTACTGAGAAGTTATCAACAACGATTAAACGCTCTTGACGAACTAGTTCAGAAAGAATGCTCTTCATAGCACCGCGGTACATTTTTTTGTTTACTTTTTGGCTGTGATCTTGTGGTTTCGCAGCAAAAGTAACACCACCTGTACGCCAGATTGGGCTACGAATTGTACCAGCACGTGCACGGCCAGTACCTTTTTGACGCCATGGCTTAGCGCCACCGCCAGAAACTTCTGAACGTGTCTTTTGAGCACGAGTACCTTGACGAGCACCTGCTGCATACGCAACAACTACTTGGTGTACAAGGGCTTCGTTGAACTCACGTCCGAAAGTAGTTTCGGAAACAGTTAGTGCGTTAGCACCTTTAACCATCAATTCCATTACTTACTCCTAGACGTTATGCTTTAATAGCTGGTTTGACGATCACGTTAGCGCCAGTTGCACCTGGTACTGCACCTTTAATAAGAAGCAGATTGCGCTCAGCGTCAACACGTACGATCTCTAGGTTTTGAGTCGTTACACGCTCAGCACCCATGTGACCTGCCATTTTTTTGCCTTTGAACACGCGACCTGGAGTTTGACATTGGCCAATTGAACCCGGTGCACGGTGAGACAAAGAGTTACCGTGAGTCATATCTTGGGTACGGAAATTCCAGCGCTTAACAGCACCTTGGAAACCTTTACCTTTAGATGTACCAGTAACGTCTACTTTTTTAACTTCGTTGAAAAGTTCTACATTTAGCTCAGTGCCAACTTCAAACTCTTCGCCGTTTTCTAAACGGAATTCCCAAAGACCGCGACCAGCTTCTACACCTGCTTTCGCAAAGTGACCAGCTTCTGGTTTAGTTACACGGTTGGCTTTCTTAGTACCAGTAGTTACCTGGATTGCTGCATAGCCGTCAGTCTCAAGAGTTTTCACTTGAGAAATACGGTTTGCTTCAACCTCAACAACAGTTACTGGGATAGAAACGCCTTCTTCAGTAAATACGCGGGTCATACCCACTTTACGTCCGACTAGACCAATCATTCTTCTAATCTCCCTTAACCTAGGCTGATTTGTACGTCAACGCCAGCAGCTAGATCTAGGCGCATCAGTGCATCAACAGTTTTATCTGTTGGCTCAACGATGTCGATTAGACGTTTGTGAGTACGGATTTCGTACTGATCACGAGCATCTTTGTTGACGTGTGGAGAGATAAGAACAGTGAAACGCTCTTTACGAGTAGGAAGTGGAATAGGACCACGAACCTGTGCGCCGGTACGCTTAGCTGTTTCAACGATTTCCGCTGTAGAAGCATCGATTAGTTTGTAATCGAACGCTTTTAGGCGGATACGGATACGTTGGTTCTGCATGAGACAGAGCTCCAATAATTAAAAATTACACAAACAATATCGCCACTCAAACTCGTTAAAACGAGAGAATGCCGATTGATTTATGTGAAACCGTAGTGCCAAAATTAGGCACATTGTCAGTTAATTTTCGATTAACTTTAATCTATTACTAAACGCAACAGAGCTAATTGTATTAACTGCGAACATAAGCTGAGTATACGTTACTAAACTAACAGCTAGGTCAGTTTACTCCTCACTGCTCATTGGTTCACAACTGGATTTAACCAGTGCGGTGCATTATACAGATCACCATTACACATGCAAGCGCTGTGTAGAAATTAAACTTATAAACTATCTATTTCTTCTTTCACTGAGGAAGTAATAGAAAGGGATAGAAAGATGAGTTGAGCACTCACGACCCTATCCTTTTATCCCTGATGCATAATTATACAGCTTGGCGCTGTCTCACTGCTTCAAACAGACAGATCCCAGCCGCTACTGATACGTTTAGGCTAGAAACGGTGCCCGCCATCGGTATTTTGATCAGATCATCGCAGGTTTCGCGCGTTAAACGGCGCATACCATCCCCTTCAGCGCCCATAACAATCGCAAGGGGCCCTGTCAGTTTGGCTTGGTAAATGTCATGCGTCGCCTCACCGGCAGTGCCAACAAACCATACGCCTTGTTCTTGAAGGGCGCGCATGGTACGTGCAAGATTTGTCACTCGTACTAAAGGCACAGTTTCAGCAGCGCCACAAGCGACTTTGCTGACCGTTGCTGTCATTGGTGCTGACTTATCTTTTGGTACGATCACTGCAGCGACCCCGGCAGCATCGGCGTTACGTAGGCATGCGCCGAGATTATGCGGGTCGGTAACACCATCCAAAACAAGTAATAGCGGTTGCTCATGCTGTGCGATGATTGCTTCTAAATCATGCTCATTAAGCTGTTTTGCTGGTTTTACACGAGCAATGATGCCCTGATGATTCGCCCCTTGAGCCTTGTCATCCAATGTTTTACGTCCCATCTGTTGAATAGAGACACCGCAATGTTGCAGTTCATTTAACAGTGGAAGCAGGCGATCATCTTGTCGCCCTTTTAGTACAAACGCTTCTATCAATCGCGCTGGATCTTTTTCAAGTACAGCGCTGACCGCGTGAATACCATAAATACATTCGTTACTCATGATTTACCCATTGATCGTTATTTACTAGCACGCGCTTTATTTGCTTTGGCCGCGGGTTTCTTTTTGCGTGCTTTTGTTGTTTTGCTTTTTTTTCGTTCAGGTTTTGAGCCTTCACTACTTTTTTCATCTGGGCGTTTAGTCGCTTCAACTAAAGGAGTTGCCTTTCCTTTACTTGACGTCACCTTCTTGCCACGTGCTTTCTCTCGTGCATCCGTTGCACGTTTCTTCGCTGTCTTGCCTTCTCCGCGCAGCTTACGGCTAGTGCCCACGATTTCAAAGTCAATTTGACGATCATCCAAGTTGACGGATAACACTTTGACTTTAACGGCGTCACCTAAGCGATAGATGTTGCCAAAACTTTCGCCGATCAATCGTTGTCCCACGGGATCAAATTGATAGTAGTCATTCGCTAGCGTTGAAATATGGACCAATCCATCAATGTGCAACTCAGTTAACCGAACGAAGAAACCGAAACCTGTCACGTTGGCTATGACTCCATCAAGCTCTTCGCCTACATGATCTTGCATGTATTCACACTTGAGCCAATCGGATACTTCACGCGTCGCATCATCAGCACGGCGTTCTGTCATTGAACATTGCTGACCATAGAAGTCCATGTCATCAAAAGAGTAGTGATAACCACCTGTGGTTGTCCAACGGTCGGTGTGATTGCCCGATTCTTTGGCAATCAAATATTTAATTGCGCGGTGCAATAGGAGATCAGGGTAGCGACGAATAGGTGAAGTAAAGTGCGCATAGCGTTTGAGCGCTAAACCAAAGTGACCACAGTTATCCGCGTTATACACAGCCTGCTTCATGGAACGCAGTAACATGGTTTGGATCAACTCTTTGTCTTGGCGCTCACCAATCTGTTTCATTAAGTTAGCGTAATCGGTTGGCGAAGGCTCTAGCCCACCCGCTAAGTTCAAACCAAGCTCGCCTAAGAAATCCCTAAAACCGGTCAAACGCTCTTCTCCCGGTGATTCATGGATACGGTACAGAGCGGGCTCTTTCGCTTTTTCCACCAGTGATGCTGAAGCAATATTAGCGAGGATCATGCACTCTTCGATTATTTTGTGCGCATCATTACGGACAACAGGTTCAATGCTGTCGATTTTACGCTCAGCATTAAAAATAAACTTAGTTTCAATCGTTTCAAATTCAATACCGCCACGCTCATCACGCGCTGCTTTTAGCACCTTATACATCGAATAGAGTTCTTCAAGATGAGGAACCACGGCTTGATAACGTTCGCGTAGCTCTTCATCCCCTTCAAGAATGGCGTGTACTTTGTTGTAAGTTAAACGGGCATGAGAGTTCATCACGGCTTCGTAATGTTTGTAACCCGAAATTTTGCCCGTTGCAGAGACTGTCATCTCGCACACCATGCATAGACGGTCGACTTGTGGATTAAGTGAACAAAGACCGTTCGACAGTACTTCCGGTAGCATAGGGACGACTTGCGATGGGAAGTAAACTGAGTTACCACGGTTGATCGCTTCTTTATCAAGAGCCGTATCGGGGCGTACATAATAACTTACGTCAGCAATCGCAACCCAGAGACGCCAGCCACCACCTTTTTTGGCTTCGCAATAAACCGCGTCATCAAAGTCACGCGCGTCTTCACCATCAATAGTCACTAAAGGTAATTGACGCAAATCCACGCGCCCTTGCTTCGCCTCTTCTGGAACTTCTTCTCTCAGGTTTTCGACTTGCTTTAATACTTCTTGCGGCCACTCATGAGGGATCTGGTGAGTGCGAATCGCTATTTGTGTCTCCATACCGGGAGCCATATTTTCCCCAAGTACTTCAACAACCCTGCCTGTCATTCCTCTTGCTCTGGCACCACGATCGGTAATTTCAATCACCACCACGTTCCCCATGCGAGCTCCGCCTTTGTGCTCATTAGGGATCAAGATGTCTTGAGTGATGCGTGAATCATCGGGCACGACATAAGAGTAGCCATTTTCGAGGAAGAAACGTCCAACAAGTTGGGTTTTACGTTCTTCCAAAACTCGGACCAAACGTCCTTCTTTACGGCCTCTTTTATCCGTGCCTGTCGGTTGTACCAGCACGTAGTCGCCATGAATAATGGTACGCATTTGGTGATGAGGTAGCAAAACATCGTTATCTTTGCCAACGCTGCCATCAGGACGAACCCACCCATGACCATCTTTATGTCCGATTACGTGACCTTTGATCATTTCCAGTTTTTCTGGCAATGCATAGCATTGGCGACGAGTAAATACCAATTGGCCATCTCGCTCCATCGCACGCAAACGACGGCGTAGCCCTTCGTATTGCTCTTCACCAGACAAACCCAATGCCTCAAAAAGATCATTACGATTCATCGGTACATTGGCTTCGGTTAGAAATTCGAGGATGAATTCTCGGCTTGGAATTGGATTTTCGTAATTGCTAGATTCTCGATCCGCAAAAGGATCGTTATTGATAATTTCAGACATAGGCAGACCTGCTAAAGCAAGGAGAGATAGCCAGAGTATAACTGACTCACGGCAGAAGCTACAGCAGCGTATTGATTATTATAGGCTAATGCGTTAGACGAAAAGCGCAGAAATGACTTCGCCCAACCGTGTGGGCGAAATAAGAAAAGCAATAATGAAGGCTACCAAAACGTATCTCTGCGCTTGGCTCGCGCAACCACATTTTGTGGCATTCGCTGCTCTAACCCCTGCCGGAGCATAGAGATCCGAGAATGTATTCTTTGATCGATAGTCACCGAATTATAAAGCCAGCGATAAGCATCTTCATAATCAAGCGGGCTGCCATAATCACGCAGCAGAAGCTCAGCTAGATGGATACGAGCATTAATATTGCCCATCGCAGCGGCTTCACGCAGATAGGGAATAGCTCGCTCTTTATCCTGCTGTACTAAAGTACCACGCGAATAATAACGCCCAAGCTGCTCTAACGCAGCGGGTAAACCTTGATGAGCTGCATTTTCCATATAGTACAAGCCAAGTTCGACATCTTGATCTACACAGACCCCCCACGCTAGCATATCTCCATACAAAAACTCGTAGGAAGGCAGGCTGATGCGAGTAGCACGCGCAACAATATCTTCTACCAATTGGCAGTTGTCGGCCTTGACTTGCTCTAAATGTTTATTTTGCTCAATTAACTTGATTAGTTCAGCTTCGGTGTAAATAGGGACTGGTTCACCCACTTCCGCCACGTTGGCATGACTCAAGGATGAGGTCAGCGCTAAAAACAATGAAGCTGCTACCGTTCGTAGCTTCATACCTGCACTCTTTATGTCTATCGATAGCCTTAAAATTATAGCCTCAGTTTCATCTAGGGCTGGGCTTGATAACTTTATCGACCAGTGCGGCAAACTCTTTAGACAAAATTTGCCGTTATTCGGCCATTTATTGCCACACCAAGGACAAAATATCATCAATACAGGTATAAAAAAACCGGCTCTGAAAGCCGGTTTTAAAAACGTTTATCAATCAACCATTAAACTGAAAATGGGTGAACCTTGATAATGGTTTCGTTACGATCTGGACCTGTAGAAACGATGTCAACAGGTACACCAGTCAACTCTTCAATACGTTTGATGTAATCAAGCGCCGCTTGTGGCAGGGCATCAATTGATTTAGCACCGAAGGTATTTTCAGACCAACCAGGCATAGTTTCGTAAATAGGTGTTACCGCTTCAAAAGCGTCAGCTGCCATTGGTGATACTTGAGCAATTGAGCCATCTGGCATTTGGTAACCCGTACAGATTTTTAGCTCTTCTAGACCATCAAGTACGTCAAGTTTAGTCAAGCAGAAGCCTGTGACTGAGTTAATTTGAATGGCGCGACGCATCGCTACCGCATCAAACCAACCACAACGGCGCTTACGGCCTGTTGTAGCACCAAACTCATGGCCTTTCGTGCCTAGGTGATTACCGATTTCATCATCCAATTCGGTTGGGAATGGACCTGCACCAACGCGAGTACAGTAAGCTTTCGCGATACCTAGAATATAACCTAGATGACGAGGGCCGAAACCAGAACCTGCAGCAACACCACCAGCAGTCGTGTTAGAAGACGTTACGTATGGGTATGTACCGTGGTCAATATCAAGCATAGTACCTTGCGCACCTTCGAACATGATTTTGTCGCCACGCTTACGCGCTGCATCAAGTTCATCGGTCACGTCGATCACCATCGAAGTCAGCAAATCAGCATAGCCTTGTGCTTGCTCAAGTACGGATTCGTAGCTTACTGGTTCAGCTTTGTAGAAATGCTCAAGTTGGAAGTTATGGAACTCCATCACTTCTTTTAGCTTTTCTGCAAATGAAGCCATATCGAACAAGTCACCAACGCGTAAACCACGACGAGCCACTTTGTCTTCATAAGCAGGACCGATACCACGACCTGTCGTACCAATTGCTTTTTTACCACGAGCCGTTTCACGAGCTTGGTCAAGCGCAATGTGGTAAGGAAGAATAAGTGGGCAAGCTTCAGAAATGAAAAGACGTTCGCGGACTGGAATACCACGCTCTTCTAGAGGCTTCATTTCATTGATTAGTGCGTCAGGTGAAAGCACAACACCGTTGCCGATGATGCATTTCACTTTATTGCGAAGAATGCCGGATGGAATTAAATGAAGAACGGTTTTTTCACCGTCAATGACCAAAGTGTGGCCTGCATTATGGCCGCCTTGGTAGCGAACCACGTATTTTGCATCTTCAGTTAAAAGGTCTACGATTTTACCTTTGCCTTCGTCACCCCATTGGGTGCCTAGAACGACTACGTTATTTCCCATCTTTCCAAGTCTGATTGCTAGTTAAAAAAGGATTCTAGCACCGAATCCTTTTCCTTGCAGTCCTTTTTTAAACACGAAAATGTCATAAAAATATAACTTAATAAATGATTCAGTTATTAGGCACGTAAGTTACTCATCCGAATATATTTTTACGATTAGCTCTCCTTGACGATCAACACAAGCACGGTACATACCGGAACTGTTCATTGCAAAATGAATGTCGCCTTGCGCATCAATGGCGATCAATCCACCCTCACCACCGAGCTTTTTAAGTTCACCCTGAATAATGGTTTCACATGCGGTATGAACATCTTCTTTTAAATAACGCATGCGAGCGGCAACGTCACTGGCAACCATTTTACGAATGAAATATTCCCCCATGCCCGTTGTCGATACCGCCACATTACCATTTTCAGCCACCGTTCCTGCACCGATGATGGGAGAATCGCCGACGCGACCAAATTTTTTATTCGTGATGCCACCGGTACTAGTAGCAGACGCAAGGTTGCCTTGTTTATCCAATGCAACTGCGCCAACAGTGCCAAATTTCTTGTCATCTGGGAATTTTGCTTCCGACAAAGCAAATTGATTGCTGCTTTTCATCGCTAGCAACTGTTCATAACGACGCTCAGTAAAAAAGTAATCTTGTTCTGTATATTGATGCCCTTGAGTAAAAGCAAACGCTTCTGCGCCCTCACCAATCAACAACACATGATCACTGTGCTTCATTACATCACGCGCGAGCTGCACCGGATTTTTAATGTGCCGAACCCCAGCGACCGCGCCTGCGTCCATCATTTTGCCATGCATGACAGAAGCGTCCATCTCCACCATCTCTTGATGCGTTAACACCGAACCTTTTCCTGCGTTAAACAACGGAGAGTCCTCAAGTATTTTCACAGCCTCAACCACCGCATCCAGTGCATCACCACCTTGTGCCAGTACTTGATGCCCCGCTCGAACAGCACTTTCTAGCGTGTTCAAAATATCGCGCTTTAATGATTCGCTCATTTGTTGACGAATGATGGTTCCGGCGCCGCCATGAATTGCTATAGCAAAAGGTTGTGACATGAGAATTCCTTAACTTAATAAATTGAGAGGCAATACACTTCTGTTCTACACATTAACTATACCCAAATAACTTGAAGTTGCAGGTAGGCGGCAAGTGAGTACTGTAATAATTAACAAGCAACAAAAAAGCGCTAATCGCATGACGATTAACGCTTTCCATTTCATTGTATCAGTCGGTTATTACTGCCTACTTTGACACTACCAACCAAAAAATGATTAATGTGAACCGCAGCTGCCGCCACCGCAACAACCTTCTTTTTTCTCACCATGGTCATGGCCTTCACCACCACAGCAACCGCCTTCATGATCATGATCGTGGTCATGGTCGTGGCCATGTCCATGTCCACAGCCACCAGCTTGGTGAATGTGACCATGTTGGATCTCTTCTTCAGTTGCAGCGCGAATCGCAACGACTTCTACATCAAACGTTAATGTTTGGCCAGCCAACATGTGATTACCATCAACTACTACTTCGTCACCATCCACTTCCGTGATTTCAACTGGAATTTGGCCTTGGTCAGTATCCGCTAGAAAACGCATACCCACTTCAATTTCATCAACGCCTTGGAAAACTTCAGCAGGTACACGTTGTACAAGCTCATCGTTGTATTCACCGTACGCTTCTTCAGGAGCGATAGTTGCTGTGAACTTATCGCCCACAACTTTTCCTTCTAACTCATTTTCAAGGCCAGTGATTAGATTGTTGTGACCGTGAAGGTAATCTAGTGGTGCATCAACTGTTGATTGGTCTACGACTGCACCATCTTCCAATACTAATTGGTAGGCTAGGCTTACAACCACGTTCTTTTCAATTTTCATAACAACTCCAAGGAGGTTTGTTCCTAGGTTGTCATCTTCAAACCTAAGAAATCGATCGGTATGGGACGTATTATGAAGATCTATTCCAGAAACTCAATTATTCTGGTTTAAAAATCCCGATCATCTCTTGCCGAGCATGTTCACTTTTTTCTACAGATTTGGGCTTTCGCTGTTCATGGTAGTCGCACTCGACACACTCAACGAGCTCTATGTTATTTTCTACCCACCAGCGCAGAGTATCTTGTGACTGACAACTTGGGCACTTTGCACCGGCAATAAAGCGTTTTTTCTGTTTCACGTTACATCCTACAACTGAATATTGATTGGCGTTATTTTTCCCAATAATGACGAGATTGGCGATCATTATCCATTTCACGCCCAAATATTTCTTCCAGCTCTTTACGTGCCTCTTTGGCGCGCAGTGCGAGTTGTTTGTCTTGGTTATGTTGCGGTAGCAGCTCTTTCAGCATCGCATTATCGAGTTTTCTAAAATGTGCTTCGGCGCGCTTGGCTTGGTAAGGGTGCATGCCCAATTCGACCAGTACTTGTCGGCCGAGGTCCAAAGCGCCTAAGAAAGTTTCCCGCGAGTATTTATCGACCCCATGGCTGAGTAACTGATACGCCTCTACCCGGCTACGAGCGCGAGCTAAGATCTTTAACTGCGGGAAATGGTGCTGACAAAGCTCGACAATTTTCATCACTTCATCGGGCGCATCAGTACAGATGACAATCGCCTCAGCTTCTTCTGCACCCGCGGCGCGCAACAGTTCAAGTTGAGTTGCATCACCATAAAAAACGTTATAACCGTACTCTCTCAATAATTTAATTTGACTGGCATCGCTTTCTAATACGGTAATTTTAATCTTATTGGCGTACATCAAACGCCCTACAATTTGCCCAAAACGGCCAAAACCCGCAATGATGATTTGCGGCTGTTTATTAACGACATCGGAATGCATCTCATCGTCACTGCTGAGGTTCAATTTTCGCGCAAACCATTTGTCCTGAATCGTCAGTAATAAAGGTGTGGTGACCATCGACAGACTGACCACAACGAGCAAAAAGGCCACTTGATCCGGTGATAGCACACCCTGTGCGCTTGCCGCAGTGAAAATCACGAACGCGAACTCGCCGCCTTGGCTGAGGATCGCCGCCATTTTGCTGCGTGCTTTAGAACGCGTACCCGATAAACGTGCGAGGAGATAAAGGATTCCTCCTTTCAGCACCACTAGACCTAATACAGCCGCCAACACTTGCAGCGGCGCTTGCGCCAATAAGCCCAAATTAACCGCCATTCCAACGGCAATAAAAAATAGCCCGAGCAATAACCCTTTAAACGGTTCAATCGCGATCTCAAGTTCATGGCGAAATTCACTTTCTGCCAGCAACACGCCAGCAAGGAAAGTACCGAGCGCCATTGACAAGCCAAGCTGCTGCATTAACAGTGCAATCCCAATCACCAACAATAAGGCGGCAACGGTAAAAAGTTCACGCACACCACTGGTCACAATATAACGAAACAGCGGGCTCAATAGAAAATGCCCCCCCACCAGCAAAGCGGTAATGCCACCCAACATCCAAATCACATCTAACCAGCTTCCACCCGCGTTGCCTGCCAGCAAAGGCAAAAAGGCCAACATTGGGATGACAGCGATATCTTGAAAAAGCAGTACCGCAAAACCAGACTGGCCAGCTTCACTGCGCGTTAGCCCTTGCTCTTCAATTACGCGTAATGCGATTGCTGTCGAAGAGAGCGCAAGGCCCATACCAATCACTAAACTACTTTGCCAGTTAACGCCTAATAGATAAGCAATACTGGCGATGACTAAGGTACTTACCACCACCTGCGCGCCACCCAAACCAAGGATCGGCCCACGCATCTGCCATAATTTTTTGGGGTTTAATTCCAGCCCAATCAGAAACAGCAGCAGCACCACGCCAAATTCAGCAAAGTGTAATATGGCTTGCACATCACTGATTAAACCCAGCCCCCAAGGACCTATGGCTACACCCGCTAACAAATAGCCGAGCACCGAACCCAGCCCTGCACGCTGAGCAATCGGTACGGCCACCACAGCCGCAGTTAAAAACACCACGCTGCTTTGTAAAAAATCACCGCTTAACGCCATCAAGCTCTCCTTGTGTGGAAAGTGGGTGTTGTAACCAGTGCCGATAATGCTCAGCGTGTTGATAGCGCTCCATATCACTCACATTACGTGACCAGTAGAGGACTAACGGTTCCATCCAATTCATACAACACAGAGCCGCGGTTAATTCAAATGGTTGGAGAATTTGATCCAGTGGGTATTTGTTGTAGCCCCGCTCATCAAACGCTTCTTTTTTTCCGCCCGTGGTGATGACGCTACGCCAGTATTTACCATGCAACGCCGTCTGTCCGCCGAAGGCAAACCCTTTGGCAAGCACGCGATCAAACCACTCTTTGAGTAGCGCTGGGCAGGAATACATATAAAGAGGGTGTTGAAACACAATCACATCATGCTCAAGTAGTTTTTGCTGCTCTGCGTGCACATCGATAAAAAAATCGGGATAGGTTGCATACAAGTCATGCACTGTGACGTGGGAAAGTGACGCAATATTGAGCAGCATGGTTTGATTGGCGATGGAGTTTAATGGCTCAGGATGCGCATAAATCACCAATATTTTAGGTGTAATTTGGTCAGGCATGACGGTGGTGGACATTTTTGTCTGCGCTCCCAATAGTTATCAATATGTTATTAAGCATAATAACGCAATTTGCATAATGATCGACATTTATCCTTATTGCCCCTACTATTCCACGCGATAACGTCTCGATATGAAAAATAGATTTTTATGATTACCTTCTCTGATATTCAATTACTGCGCGGCGGTAAACCGCTCCTTGAAAAGGCCTCTGCAACTATCCAGCCGGGCGATAAAGTTGGCCTAGTAGGCAAAAATGGCTGTGGCAAATCAACGCTCTTTGCCCTACTCAAAGATGAGCTATCTATTGACGCTGGCTCCTTCAGTAAACCAGCTCACTGGGAACTGGCTTGGGTTGCCCAAGAAACTCCGGCTCTTGATCGCAATGCGATTGAATATGTCATCGATGGCGATCGTGAATATCGTGAATTAGAACGACGCCTCAGCGTTGCTGAAGAGGCAGACCAAGGAACCTTGGTTGCAGAGCTGCATGGAAAAATTGAAACCATCGGCGGATACAGTATTCGCGCCCGCGCTTCTGAACTGCTTGATGGTTTGGGGTTTAGCCAAGAACAGATGGGATGGAGTTTAACGCAATTTTCGGGTGGTTGGCGGATGCGCTTAAACTTAGCGCAAGCGCTGTTGTGCCGCTCGGATTTACTGCTGCTTGATGAACCAACCAACCACTTGGATTTGGACGCCGTCATGTGGCTTGAACGTTGGTTACAAAACTATCCCGGCACCTTGATCTTGATTTCCCATGACCGCGATTTTCTTGATCCGATCGTCGGACGCATCATCCATATCGAAAATCAAACCATGAATGAATACACCGGAAACTACTCATCGTTTGAAAATCAACGGGCGCAAAAACTGATCTTGCAGCAAGCCATGTACCAGAAGCAGCAAAAGCAGATGGTGCACATGCAAAGCTACATCGACCGTTTCCGCTACAAGGCCTCCAAAGCTCGCCAAGCACAAAGTCGTATCAAAGCGTTGGAACGAATGGAAAAAGTGCTGCCAGCTCAATTTGATAACCCATTTAATTTCGAATTTCGAGAGCCTTCAGCACTGCCTAACCCAATCATGATGATGGACGAAGTCTACGCCGGGTATGGTGAACGTTTAATTTTAGAAAAAATTCGCCTCAACCTTGTACCGGGAAGCCGTATTGGATTACTCGGGCGTAACGGTGCGGGTAAATCAACATTAATTAAATTGCTCTCCGGTGAGTTAAAACCGCAAGGCGGCGATCTCACTTATTCGCAAGGTGTAAAAATTGGTTACTTTGCCCAGCATCAGTTAGAAACACTGCATCCAGAAGAGACCCCTCTGCAGCACATGATGCAAATCGCCCCAGATAAAAACGAACTTGAGCTGCGTAATTATCTGGGTAGCTTTGGTTTCCAAGGCGACAAAGCGCTAGAGAAAATCGCTCCGTTTTCCGGGGGTGAAAAGGCTCGCTTAGTGCTTGCGCTAATTGTGTGGCAAAAACCGAACTTGCTGCTGCTTGATGAACCCACCAACCACTTAGACTTGGATATGCGTCAAGCCCTAACGTTTGCCCTGCAAACCTTTGAAGGCGCGATGGTCATCGTCAGCCATGATCGCTATCTACTGCGCGCAACCACCGATGACTTGTACTTGGTGCACGATCGTCAAGTCGCGCCTTTCGATGGGGATTTGACCGACTACTACAAGTGGCTGACAGAACAACAGAAAGCGGAACGTAGAGAAGTTCAATCTCAGCAACCCGCCAAAGACAGCAGCAACAGTGCCGCTGCCAAAAAAGATCAAAAGCGCCGAGAAGCGGAATTTCGTATCCAAACCGCACCAATTCGCAAAAAACTGACACAACTCGAAGCGAAAATGGACACATTGAACGCGGCACTGGCGCAAACTGAAGCGCAATTGTCTGATAATTCGCTGTATGAAGCCGAAAACAAAGCTAAACTTACCGAAGTGATTGCGCTTCAAGCTCGCAGCAAATCGGCACTTGAAGCAATCGAAATGGAATGGATGTCGGAACAAGAGACACTCGAACAACTAGAGCAGGAATTCAGTCGCTAAGATGAGCCAAGAGCACGTACGATTATCACTGACCTTAGAACGCTTATGGCAATTCAGTTTGCAATACTACAGCGTGCGAGAAGTGAAAGAGGCGTGCTTAAGTTTACAAAATAACTTCCACGGCAACGTCAACTTATTGCTGCTACTCAAATGGCTTGATGAGCAACAAGTGACGGTTGCCGATGCTGACTGGCAAAATGTCACTCAATGCATCGGTCGTTCAGAAGCGCTGTTGCACAGTTACCGAGAGTTAAGACGACGTTTGAAAAGCATGGTGCCAGATACGCTGTACCGCGAGGCGCTGCAATTTGAGCTGCAACTTGAAAAGCAGCAGCAAGCTGACCTTGTTGAATGTATCAACGCATTGGCATTGCAGAATAACCATGGTGAACAATTAACGCTGCGTTACTGTCGCCAGCTTGGCTGTGAGCATTTGCATCTCGCCTTTAAAAGCCCGGCACCTCATTCTCAAAAACCGTAACTACATCAATTGCTCGCTCAGTGTATACTGGTCGCAATTCATAAAAATAATACGCTATGGTTATGACTCCATTTATCGCTGCTACTGGACTAACAAATCCACACCTTCAGACTCTGCTTCCTCGTTTATTGCGCAAACGCGCACGTTTTGAGCCGCTGTGGCAAACGCTGTTTACACCTGATAGTGATTTTTTAGACCTTGCTTGGAGTGATGATTGGCGCTCAGAGCGAGTACAAAATAAACCCCTATTTATCTTGTTTCATGGCTTAGAAGGCAGTTTTCATAGCCCGTATGCCAATGGCTTAATGTACGCCTTCGCACAGCAGGGGTGGTTATCGGTCATGATGCATTTTCGCGGCTGTAGCGGCAAACCGAACCATTTGGCACGCGCTTACCATTCTGGTGAGGTTGAAGATGCACGCTTTGTGCTCGAATACATACGCAAGCAATGCCCGAATAGGCCTGTCGTGGCGGTGGGCATTTCTCTTGGCGGCAATATGTTGGTTAATTATTTAGCGCAATATAATCACGACCCGATCGTTAGCGCGGCAACCGTTGTCTCTGCTCCACTCGATCTGGCAGCGTGTTCCACACGTATTGAACAGGGATTTTCAAAGGTTTATCGCGCTTACTTACTGACATCATTGAAAAAAAATGCACTAAAGAAACAGCATCTTTTACATAATGAGTTAGGTATTTCTCACCATCAAATTAAACACATCAAAAAACTTTACGAATTTGACAATCTCATCACCGCGCCTTTGCATGGTTTTCAAGATGCGCAGGATTACTACCAGCAGTGCTCAGGCCTTTCAAAGCTGACACAAATTCGCGTGCCGCTACAAATCATTCAAGCGCAAGATGACCCCTTTATGACGGATGCCGTGATCCCAAAATTTGCCTTACCAGAGAACATCCATTACCGCTTATTTACCCAAGGTGGCCATGTCGGTTTTCTCAGCGGTAGCGCGCTTAAGCCTAAATTTTGGCTCGAAGAAGCACTTCCAACTTATTACGAAAACCTGCGTCACGGCAGCCCTATTGACCATCAATGCAACGCATGATTAATCACATATCGCTTTAAATCGATACCCTTTTCTCCATGACAGTTTAAGAGGTCGTCATGCTTATTCCTTGGCAGCACATTGCGCCTGAAACACTGGATAATTTGATTGAAACGTTTGTATTACGCGAAGGTACTGATTACGGAGAGCAGGAAGTACCATTGCAGCAAAAAATCGAGCAAATAAAGAAACAGCTCGCAACAGGGGAAGCGATCATCGTCTATTCTGAGTTGCATGAAAGTGTGGATATTCAATTGCGTAAATAATTTCAGCTCAAAACAATCTACTCTTTTCGTGCTATATTGCAGCCATCGATAACAAGTACGTTACATACAGACAGGGTTTGTCATGTCAGCAAAACATCCAATTATCGCTGTCACCGGCTCGTCCGGTGCCGGTACAACTACAACCTCTGAAGCCTTTCGCAAAATGTTCAATATGATGAACATTAAACCAGCATGGGTTGAAGGGGATAGCTTCCATCGCTTTACACGGCCAGAAATGGATGTGGAAATTCGTAAAGCGCGCGAACAAGGGAAGCACATTAGCTACTTTGGCCCACAAGCCAATGATTTTCCTGCATTGGAAGAATTTTTCCGCCAATATGGGAAATTAGGCACAGGCCAAGTTCGTCGTTATCTACACTCTTTTGACGAAGCTGTGCCCTACAATCAAATGCCCGGCACCTTTACACCTTGGCAAGATTTACCGGAAAACTCGGATGTGATGTTTTACGAAGGTCTGCATGGCGGTGTAGTCGATGGCGATGTAAACGTCGCGCAGCATGTCGATTTTTTGATAGGCATGGTGCCAATCGTTAACCTTGAGTGGATACAAAAGTACGTGCGTGATACTCGTGATCGAGGCCATTCACGTGAAGCGGTGATGGATTCCATCGTCCGTTCGATGGATGATTACCTCAATTACATCACCCCCCAATTCTCACGAACTCACATCAACTTCCAACGGGTACCGACGGTTGATACTTCAAACCCACTTAACGCCAAGGGCATCCCTAGTTTGGATGAAAGCTTCGTCGTGATCCGCCTGCGCGGCATAAAGAATGTTGATTTCCCCTATTTGCTCGCCATGATTGATGGCTCTTTTATGTCGCGCCACAACACCATTGTGGTACCGGGTGGCAAGATGAGTTTTGCGATGGAATTGATCGTCAGACCGATCCTGCAGCAATTGATTGAAACAGGTAAAATTGGCTAAGTGATCGGACAAGTTGACGGTTACTTTTCATACCGTGATCATGTGCACAGTTTTGCGTAAAAAATCATGCCACTGACACGATTAAAATCAAGAAATCGTTTCTGAAAAAGGATACTATCCTTAACCGAAACACAAGTTAGCTTGCAGCATTTGGAAAGTGCTCTTATCCTAGTAAGCTTATTTTAGGCTTAGCTACAATATGGAAAGCGGCAAGCGTACCCTGCAGAGGAAGTGAGATATTATGGTTCTAGGTAAACCTCAAACCGATCCAACACTAGAGTGGTTTCTTTCACACTGTCATATTCATAAATACCCATCGAAAAGCACGTTGATTCATGCGGGCGAAAAAGCAGAGACGCTGTACTACATCGTCAAAGGCTCAGTAGCGGTATTGATTAAAGACGAAGAAGGTAAAGAGATGATCCTCTCTTACCTCAACCAAGGTGACTTTATCGGTGAACTTGGTCTATTCGAAGAAGACCAAGAGCGTACTGCTTGGGTTCGTGCAAAATCTCCTTGTGAAGTTGCGGAAATCTCTTTTAAGAAATTCCGTCAGCTTATCCAAGTGAACCCAGACATCTTAATGCGTCTGTCTGCACAAATTTCTCGACGTCTACAAGTCACCAGTCAAAAAGTGGGTGATTTAGCCTTCCTAGACGTGACGGGCCGTATTGCACAAACGCTACTTAACCTGGCGAAACAACCTGATGCAATGACGCACCCAGATGGCATGCAAATCAAAATCACCCGTCAAGAGATCGGCCAAATTGTAGGCTGTTCTCGTGAAACTGTGGGACGTATTTTGAAGATGCTCGAAGAGCAGAATTTAATTTCTGCCCACGGTAAAACTATCGTGGTGTACGGAACTCGTTAATTTCAATCAAAATGATTGAGATTGAATGCATAAAGCCACCTTGGGGAACTCAGGTGGCTTTTTCTTTGGTGATATTTCGATACGAAAGTAAAAAGATGAGAGGCTATTGCATGTCTGTACTTTCAAATATCTTATCTGCAGAGGCCGCCACAAAACCACTGTAGAGTTCACCGTTGACCATTGGATAGCGTTTGGCAAATTCATAGAATCCACCGGGAATCACCTCCACTCCTTCCGTAAATTGCACTGGTACTTTATCGGCCATGGTCGACGACTGCTCAAGCAGCACATCAGGCGTACCTTTCACTTCTCCACCATTTTCATTGATGGTAAAACCCGCTTGGCGTAGATGATCATTGACCGCTTTCACTTCATTAAACGCCTGCAGTTGATTAACACTAACAGTGAAATGGTTTGCGCCATAGCCATGCGCCGCCAACCAAGCGGCGTATTCACTTTCGTTGGCAAGCTGCAAATAATCGCTGTAGCTTAGTTGCCATAGACGACCGCCATATAAAAAGTCACTGCTGTTTAATTTATTGCTATCGACTTGATGTACCAGCTTCTCCACAATGGCTTGGAGTGCAGGTGAGCACTCTTCCACTTTCAGCTCGCTTATGAATACTTTAGGCTGAGTCGGATCAGGGTGTTCATAGTGCTTCGCTACCAGCTTCTTACTTTCAAACACATAATCACCACAGGCAACGTAGCCTAAGGCAAGAAAAGGCTTAGCCAGCGTTTCAATACCTAATGGCGCAACATTGAAGGTTCGCAACGCAATATGGTCATTAATCAACGCTTCCTCTTCTTGAAGCAAGTGATGGACTTTGTCGGCAGAAGGGCAAAGGCGCTGAATGTAGTCATTCCATAATGATTGAAATAAAACGGTTGGCGTCATAACGCCTCCTTGTCTGTGCTCGGTTTAAACCATGCTAGTAGGCATGGGGTTTTAGATAAAGTTTACTGCTATAGCTCAACCCCAGGGCTGAGCGTGGCAGGCAGTTCTGTCGAACGGCCTTCCATTGATGCCATTGGGTATGCGCAGTAATCGGCCGCGTAATAGGCGCTTGGTCTTAAATTTCCCGACGCTCCCGGCCCACCAAACGGTGCATCACCACTGGCTCCGGTTAATTGTCGATTACGATTAACAATGCCAGCGCGGATATGATCGACAAAGTAGTCCCATTCGGCATCATTGGTCGACACTAAGCCTGCCGATAAACCAAAGCGAGTCTCATTTGCCAGTTGTACCGCTTGCTCTAAGCTTTGGTAACGCACGACTTGTAACAATGGTCCGAAATACTCTTCATCAGGCAATTGGCTAACTGCGGTGACATCAATAATGCCCGGAGTGACAAACGCCGCCTGCAAAGGTGTCGCGGCCAGCAAGCTGACGCCACCCAAGGCGCGTAAATTGTCCTGAGCAGCAAGAATGAACTGCGCCGCCGCTTGTGATATTTGTGGCCCCATAAAAGGTGCTGGCTCAGCAAAGGGGTGATCAATACGCAATTTTTGAGTGGTACTGACCAGCTTTTCAAGCAATCGATCGCCTTCATTTCCCTCTGGAACATAAAGACGCCGCGCACAGGTACACCGCTGGCCTGCACTTAAAAATGCGGATTGAATAATGGTATACACTGCCGCATCAAGCTCGCCATACTGCTTAGAGATAACCATTGGGTTGTTGCCGCCCATTTCTAAAGCCAGCATTTTCCCCGGCTGCCCAGCAAACTGGCGATGGAGTAAATGACCTGTATTGGCGCTGCCAGTAAAAAGAAGGCCATCAATGCCTTTGGCCTGAGCAAGCGCAATACCCGTTTCCTTCGCGCCCTGCACTAGGTTAAGCACACCCGCAGGTAGGCCGGCTTCTTGCCACAACTTCATCACAAACTCACCCGTCCACGGAGTCTGCTCTGAAGGTTTAAACACAACCGTATTACCCGCTAAAAGTGCAGGCACAATATGACCATTCGGCAGGTGGGCAGGGAAATTATACGGACCAAAAACAGCAAGAACGCCCAATGGACGATGACGTAATACCAGTTGATTACCCGCCGCTTCGCGTGTGTTTTCACCAGTGCGATCATGATAAGCTCGAATGGATATAGCGATTTTACCCGCCACCGCTGCCGCTTCAGTACGCGTTTCCCAAAGTGGCTTTCCTGTCTCTTTGGCGATGATCTGCGCAAGCTCTTCACTGCGCTGTTTCACTTTTTCAGCGAAGGCTAAGACATATTGCTCACGCTCAACAAAAGGACGTTTTTTCCACTCTATAAATGCGACTCTTGCCGCCGTTACCGCAGCTTCTACTTGCGCGGGTGTGGCGCTATCGCCCTGCCAAATCGTCTCATTGTTATAGGGACTAAGCGAAAGCATTGCCTCGCCTTGTCCAGCTAACCATTCACCTGCAATCCACTGAGTCATCTGTTAATCCTTACCTTTCAATGTACCTATTTTACTGCGCCAAAATTCGAACAAAATCACCACTATCAACCAATAGAGCTTGCGCCACTTTAGGTGAGATGATCACCGTTTCCGTTTCGCGGTTATAAGCACCTTTTGCAGCAGTAGCACGAAAGTTTTCAAACGAGCTATTGCAGATAAGATAATCTTGCGAGCTTGAATGCTCGGCCACTTCCACTTTAGCTCGCACCGAGTGACGTACGGATTCGATATTGCGCAAATCGCACTCAACCGTTGGACCTGCATCAAAAATGTCTACATAGTTACGGCAGGTGAATCCTTCGCGCTCGAGTAGCGTTAACGCTGGACGGGTATTGTCATGCACTTGACCAATCACCGCCTGTGCCTCTTTACTCAATAAGTTGACGTAAATCGGCAGTTTGGGCATCAGATCAGCAATAAACCCTTTTTTACCAATGCCGGTTAAATAATCAGCCATAGTGAAATCAATCGAGAAAAAATGCTCTTGCAGCCATTGCCAAAAGGGCGAGTTGCCTTCGGCATCAGACACACCACGCATTTCAGCAAAGATGGTTTTAGAAAAACGATGTGGGTGTTCCGCCATCATCAGAAAACGGCATTTCGACATCAAACGCCCATTCAACCCTTGACGAAAATCTGGGCGTAAAAAAAGCGTACAAATTTCGCTGCATCCAGTGTAGTTATTGCCAAAAGTAAGCAACTTGACGGTATTGTTAACCTTCAGCTTAGGCGACGAATGCACTATCGTGCTGATGTGATAAGAATAGAACGGCACGTCATGGCCAATCGATGCTTCAACGCCAGTCGTCCCTGCTACCTCACCGGTTTCAGAATCAAAACCGACCATCAGGTAACCTTCATCTCCTGGCTCTGAGACGTCGGGTTTAGCGAAGCTGTATTCAGAATGAGTAATACGGTTGGTTAAGAGCTTTTCATTCACGGGTAGTGATGTAAACCCGTGACCGGATTCAATAGCGCATGTGTGTAGCGCATCGTAGTCCGACATTGCGATAGGGCGAACAACTAGCATCAATACTTCCCTCCAGATGCTTGAAGTGGCCCAAGGCATCCTACCTTGGGCTGCTAGGCTTTTTCACTACATGAGTGATGCAATAGCTTTATCTAATCTTGCTAAGCCTTCTTCTATTTCTTGTTTGGTGATCACTAATGAAGGCGTCATACGAACCACGTTCATACCCGCAACCAACACCAGTAAACCTTGCTTGCCCGCGGCTTGTAGGATATCGCGAGCGCGACCTTGCCACTGCTCATTTAATGCCGCGCCAAGCAGTAGACCTTTACCACGGATTTCACTAAAAATGTGGTACTTCTCATTAATGTTAGCCAATCCTTCACGAAAGAGCGCTTCACGCTCTTTCACGCCAGCCAAGGTTTCTGGCTGGCTAACCACATTAACTACCGCTTCTGCTACCGCGCAAGCCAGTGGGTTGCCACCATAAGTCGAACCGTGAGTGCCCACTTTAAAATGCGCGGCTAATTCGTTTGTGGTGAGCATAGCGCCAATAGGGAAGCCGCCACCGAGTGATTTCGCGGTACTTAAAATATCCGGCGTGACGCCCAATCCTTGATAAGCATAGAACTCACCAGTGCGGCCATTACCGGTTTGCACTTCATCAAAGATCAACAGGGCGTTGTGCTTATTGCACAATTCACGCACGGCTTGGACAAACTCAGCCGAAGGCGACACAATGCCACCCTCGCCTTGCAAGGGTTCCATCATTACCGCACAAGTGCGATCAGAGATGTGTGCTTGCAACGCTTCAATATCGTTATACGGTAGGTGGGTAACATCCGCAGGTTTAGGACCAAATCCATCGGAATAAGTCGCTTGCCCCCCGACCGTCACTGTAAAGAAAGTACGGCCGTGGAAGCCTTGGTTAAAGGCGATGATTTCTGATTTCTGTTCGCCATGGACATCTGCGGCCCAGCGACGCGCCAGTTTGAGCGCCGCTTCATTAGCTTCCGCGCCGGAGTTAGCAAAAAACACCTTTTCAGCAAAACTAACTTGCGTTAATTTTTTCGCCAAGCGTAAAGCAGGCTCATTAGTCATCACGTTACTGAGATGCCACAACTTATTGGCTTGCTTGGTAATCGCATCAACCATCGCCGGATGGCAATGGCCCAAACAACTCACCGCAATACCGCCAGCAAAGTCGATGTATTCATGACCTTGTTGATCCCACACTCGAGAGCCCTGCCCTTTAACTGGAATCATTTCCATCGGGTTATAACAAGGGACCATCACCTCATCAAACAGACTGCGATCTACACTATTTTCCACTGTCATTACACATTCCCTCTTGATACCGCATGCCAAGCAGACTGCGATCTTCCTATTAAACGCTTGAGTGGAAGATATTGTTTTGCTTTTTAGCTAATGCAGCATTGTATTTACAAATTATTAACCATTTCAATAGTGATTTATTCTTTTAGATCGGCAGAAGTACCGATAATCGTCACTACTTATGATTATTTATGCATTAAGTCACCTCTTTTATGAAGCACTTTTTTATAAATAATATAAATAAGCACAACAAGGCCTTGAGGCGACAAGCCATCCCTCATTCCAACAGGATGTATGGTGCATAATATTGCAAAGATAAAAAACAGCAGAAATGATGAGGAAAATGTTAAGAAAGGTGATCGCAGTCCGGTTGAGAATGGTTCAACGGCGCAAAAAATTTGCGAGCAGTTGATGGCCCTGTTCTGTTTTAATTGATTCAGGATGAAACTGCACGGCATCAATTGGCAGTGTTTTATGTTGGTAACCCATGATTTCGTCCATCGAACCATCGGCCTGTTGAGTCCAAGCGGTGAGCTCAAAACAGTCCGCAAGAGAATCAGCTTTGACCACCAACGAGTGGTAGCGAGTAACGGTTAACGGGTTATTGAGCCCCAGAAAGAGGCCACGGTTGGTGTGTTGGATCGGTGAGGTTTTACCATGCATCACCTTTTTGGCTCGCACCACTTGCCCGCCAAACACTTGCGCAATGGCTTGATGCCCAAGGCAGACTCCTAAGATAGGTAGTTTACCCGCAAAATGTTCAATCGCGGCCAGTGAAATTCCCGCCTCATTCGGCGTGCAAGGCCCAGGGGAAATCACCAGATGCGTTGGGCTGAGCGCTTCAATGCCAGCGATATCGATTTCATCATTACGCACCACCGTCACTTGAACTCCCAGCTCACAGAAGTATTGGTACAAGTTGTAGGTAAACGAATCGTAGTTATCGATGATAAGTAGCATGTGAATTAAAGCGCTCTGGGTAAAAGTCAGCGAGAGGCGCTATTGTGCAATACTGGTTTGGAAAGGCAAGAAGTTATCGATTCTGTGCTAAATACACTATTTGCACATTCGTTCATTATGTAACCAGTTCGGTTGTGATCATTATTTTACTTGCTCTCATTTGAAAGTAACACTTCTCATCGTATGGTCGAATAAGAGAGCGGAAACAACGATAAAATAAATCTATCCCATAGTTAATGATCGATAAAAATAAAGCCAAGTAATCCGCTTACTTGGCTCTTCATGCTTATTTCCTAAAAATGTCGTTTATTTAAGCAGGGCTTTCTTGTAAATGCTCACTACTTGGTTGTTTGTTATGAGGCTGCCAAGGGGAATTTACCGAATAAGGCTGACGCACCGCTAATTCTGTTTCGGATAACACGCCATAACGAAGTACGGTGTGGTTATTCACCAGTAATATATCGCCAAGTTGTAAATCAAACACATGCTGTACTTGTGAACGTTCAAGAATAGGAGTTAAAACATTGGCTACTTGATTGATATTGTCAATTTCAGTCGACGACGATATATGCTTCGCCAATGATGGGCTCCAGCGTAAATTCATTCCCCAATCCCCCGACATAATCACAGGATAAGCAGCCATATCATCGTACTGCACAATGGTATTTTTCAGCCAACCACTTGCTTGACCATTAAGACACAACGCAGCCAGTGAGGCATCCAGTAAGTTAACCTTCAGCGGAGCAGATGAACAGTAAATCGCCCATTCATCAGGAGTCATGTCAGTATAAGAATAGCGACGCGCTATGCTCGTTGACGGTGTTTTGAGCCCGTACCAACTGGGCTCTGCTAATGTACTACTCCGAACATATTCTTCCGGAAGCAGAGCATGATTTCCGGCAAACCACGAAGACCACAATGAAGCTTGAGGCAACGGGTTAAAGCCTTTTAAACAGACAGCAGAGAACGCCTTTACTAATTGGCTCACTTGAGCCTGCGGTAGTGCGGTCAGTGAGCATCCATGGTGTGACTCTAACGTCAGGCCAAACTGCTCTGTTTGTAGAGTGGCTTTTACCTCACGCATCAACTGTGCCTCGTTAGCGTCTTCGATATTGAAACGCAGTAAACACCACAGCGTTCCTTGATGCATTACGGGAATAATCACGCCTTCACGTTGTTTGTGATTGGCCTGCGTATCAATAATAAATTCTCCGCGGCAAGCATCAAATAAAACACAAGTATGCCAAGGTGTCTTAAACGATCGCTCATCAAAAAGAAACAGCGAATATTTTTTGCCTTGCATTGGGTGTTCATGAATGCTGAGACGGATAGCGTGGCTCAAATGAGTATTGAGGAAATTATCGAGTGCACGTCCTTGCACCATCATTCCCTTAGCCATAAGGGCTAGGCGCTCACGTCGCTTCTTATAACTCAGCGGAGCAAGCGCATATTTCTGATCCTGATGCATGAATTTTTTCAAGCCCAGATAGGTATGGTGCATTGCATTATCATGCTGTTTAAGACGTGCAAAATCACGCTCATATTCCGCATCACCAAAGCGCTGCTTTAATCCATTGAAATATTGATATTCATTTAAGTCATCAAACGCAGAGAAGTGCTCAAAGTTGATAATTTTGAGACAATCACTGGCGTTCATATTTTCCACCATATTCCGTAATTCATCAGAATAAGTGTAATGATGTTCTAAATCGACATTAATATAATCAGAAAATGTATGATAATCAGAAAAAATGTAAAACATCACTCCTGGAGAATAGACAGATTGAATATCACGAATGGCATTAACAAATTTTTGTAAAACTCGATATTCACCCAAGTCAGGCTTATAACCTAATACCTTATCTAGGTTATTCGTTTTACATGGAAAGGCGGGTAGTAATAATGTAATGACTTTGTTTTCAATGACACACTGAGCTATCTGCGTTTTTAACTTCTGATACCCAGTAAAAGTGGCGTCTGTTTGTGCTAATAATTGGTCTAATAAAATAAAAGCAATATTATCCACACATTGCTGCTGTTGATGATCAAGCATAGTGTTTCCTTATTAAAGGCGAAGACCATTGACGGAATGATGCAGAACCCTCGGCCTTCACTCTCGGTTAAAAAGTTTATAGGCCGGCTAACAGTTCAGCCGCGTGCGCAAGCGACACGAAAGCCGCAATATAACCATCAGGGCGGATCAGTAAAGCCTGCCCCTGGTAGAATGAACTCTCACTCCAATACTGCCCAGGCTTCGCCTGATCGTACAGATGAAGGCAACGCACAAACGGAGGAATTTCGGATGGTAAGTCCGCATCGCCAGTCAACAGAAGCGTAAAGGAGCGGTAATCTAGCCATTGGTAAAAGCGGCAACTCTGCTGATCACGATGCATCTCAAAGTCATACACTCGAGAACCTTTTAAGCCACCATTGCCATACCCAATGCCCATACCTGTGATGTTACCAGCTCGCTGTTCAACGATTTGTACATAGTCCTCCGCATGGGTTCCTCGTTCTGAGTATTTAGTCGCTCGCACCAATGCACCAGAGCTTTCAATCACGCTGCGAGCCACTGGTTGGCGCTCAGCTTGATAACTGTCCAGCAGCGTAGTTGATGCCTGACCACGCAACACCATATTGAGCTTCCAGATCAAATTGAACGCGTCAGCAACTCCGGTATTGAGCCCTTGGCCGCCATTGACCGAATGTATATGGCAGGCATCTCCTGCCAGAAATACCCGTTGCTGGTGGTCATACCGTTCTGCAACAGACTCCTTCACAGAGAAATAAGAAAACCACTCAACCTGCTTAAACGTCAGTGAATGCGGCGACATTGCTCGGTTAATGCGCTCGATAACCTCTTGCTGAGTAAACTCTTCGGTGTCCATACGGATATAAAAACGATCCAAATCACCTTCACGTGGAATCCAGGCAACATCTGACGTCTCAGCCTGAAATACGATGATTTCTGGCACTTTCGGAAAATCTGACTCAATAACACCATCAATCACCGCCCAGATAATTTCTGGTCTCTCTATTTCAAATGGAATCGAAAAATGCTGACGTACAAAAGAGCGCCCACCGTCTGCACCAATCACGTAACGTGAACGAACTCGCTCGCCACTGCTCAGTTCCGTCACGCAGCCTTGTTCATCAACAGTGATATCGACCACTGATAAACCACGGCGCACGGCCGCGTTCTGCGCTTTGACTGCGCTATCTAACGCTTTTTCAATATGTGCTTGTCCCAACATCAAAAAGTGAGGATAGAAGCAGCCTTGCAGCGCTGTCCACCAATGAGACTGGCGTGACAAAAATTGACCATCAGCCCATACCGAACTGGTATTACAGGGTTTGCCTTGCACGTAAAGTGGCTTAAATAAGTCAACTATATCAAGTAACTGCAGAGTTCTAGCATTAAGCGCATCGGCCCGTCCGACCACCAGTGGTCCATTAGATTTATCAATAATTTGTGAGTTCAGACCGCAGCGCTGCGCTAAATAGTGGCACATAAGGCCAACAGGGCCTGCTCCAACGATCATAATATCAGTGTGGTAATCACTCATCGGTAAGACTCCAAACTTGGGTTATCAAACGGTGGATCGCTTAGCACTTGAACTCGACGGATATGACGTGGGGTATGTGATAAAAAGCTTTCTCGACCATGCAGTAAGTTAAAGTTATCCGTAATGACCACATCATCATTTTGCCACTCGTGAGCATAAAAATGACGAGGGTCATACAGTGCGTCACGTAAGCTACGGTGGAACTCAGCTATTTGCTCACTATCAATACCACTAAAGGTCACATTTGGTGGGTTTAGCAGATCGCCACGTTCAGCGAAATGTGGTTCGGCGTAACGAATGACCTCGTGTGAGAGATAGGGATGTTGAGCAATAATGGGGGAAATAGTGTGACTGCAATAGAACTCCATCTCTCGCTGATAGTGCCCCGTGACTTTTCGCCACAATGATCGCTGCTGTTCGGTTGCGTTCTGTAGCGCCTTGGTTGTATGAGTGAAGGTCGTCCGGCCGCCTTGTGCTGGCAATGGCGCCTGAACACATTGAAATATCTGATATTCAGGCACTTGAGGACGGAACATGCCATCCCAATGCAGCGGCATATAGCTACTATCAAAAATATGGTCCTTTGGCTGATCTTTTTGAATTAAATCTAACACTTTGCCAAATGGCCAAATACTGATCTCTCCCCATTGCTCGCAATATTCCGCAAATTGCTCGGCCTGTTCAAAGGCTTTAAATCCACGTATCAATACCAACTGATGCTCAATAAATAGTTTATGCAGTAGTGCTATTGGTACTTCGCTAATGGGAATTTTTAATCCATTTGCTTCTATTTTTACTCCAAAAGGATGGAGCTTCGTGACCTGATAATTCATCACCCGTTCCTTTAAATTAATTTTTAATAAAACGTTAGAAATAAAACAACATTGCATCCATCATTTTCGAAAATTCGGTTGGATAATATTAAAAATATTTACACAATATTGATATTTATAAGATTGACATTGCTAATTTAATTATTAATCCCAGTTTATTTAGGAATAGATATCTCAATAGTGCCATCATTCAGAAGAAATTTATTATTTGCCCGTATTTAAAGGAAACCAAAATGGTTTATATCTCTCTAATTAGAGCTGTCATTATTTGATGAATGACAAAGGTTGACTAGATAACAAAACAAGAACGAAAGGTTACCAATAAGGGAACAATTATGTTGAGTGAGTTAAAACGTATTGCCATTTTTAATAAAGTGGTTGAATACGGTTCGTTTACCTCGGCTGGTGAATCGTTAGGCATAGCAAAATCGAAAGTGAGCGAGCAAGTTAGCTTACTAGAATCACATCTTAACGTACGTTTACTGCATCGCTCTACCCGTAAAGTTAGCCTAACGACTGAAGGGCACGCATTTTATCAACATACCAATGGCCTCTTACCGCTGGCAGAAGACGCGCTACGGGCCGTCCAGCATTTTTCTACCGATGTGGCAGGCGTGATTAGGATCGGTACAACCATTGATGTCGGCAGCTATATTTTAAGTCCGCTGATTTCAACATTTTCTGAGAGTTACCCCAATGTGCTGTTTGATATTCAACTCGAAGATGGTTTACAAGATCCAGTAGCCACACAATTAGATGTGCTGATCAGAATGGGTGAACTGACATCTTGCTCAATGGTTGGCCGCGAATTAATGCCTTTTAAAATGGGGATATACGCCAGTAAAAAATACTTAGCTAGTGCACCTTTATTAAGGAAACTACGAGATTTAGAGCAGCACCCATGGGTTGCGCTAACTTTATTGAATCTTCCTCAAGATAAAGTCACGCTAATCAATCCAAAGGGAGTGAGATGCGACATCAAAACCCGCCCTAAACATATCTGCAATGCGCCGCTTGGTGCGATGTCAATGGTACAACAAGGCATGGGGATCGGCTTGATTGCCAATTTTCTCGCTGACGAAATCAATGATCCTAACCTCGTCAGGCTTTTTCCAGATTATTATCTATCAGATAACACCATGAACATTCTTTACCCGAGCCGTCACCACCTTGCGCCACGAGTAAGGCTATTTATTGATTATTTAATTGAAAAAATCCGAGCTTGAGCAAAACAAAAACGCCCCGTCAGTTAACGGGGCGCACTTTAAGCCTTAACGACGACGTCGCCACATACCAAAGCCGAGTAATGAGAAGAGTGCTCCTAGGCCGAATGAACCGCCGTAGATGTTCAGTTCTAACACGGCAGGATCATGATCAGATGCGCGGAAATGATCTTGATATTTGGGCAAATCACCTTTGAATTCACTGTTGTAATCAAACAGTGTCGATTCACCACCGTTGATGTGCCAATCGGTCGCATCCACCACTTTGCCTTTCAAACTTTTGCTGACCAGCAAATGATCCAGTGCGCCAACTTCATCATTAAATGAGTAACTCCAGCTCTCTGGGTGTTTTATCGCCACAGCGTTAAGGTACCCATAATTGTGAGTAATCAACGCGCCATCATCACCAAACTGAGGAGTACCTGCAAGGTAAGTATTACGTGCCGCACGAATGGTTTTGCCATACTTCTCCGGGCTGTAGTCCGTCAATACGAGCATCGGGTCTTCCATACCGTAAGAGTTCATATCACCCAAAATGACTTTATGCCCTTTTATTTTTTGTAACGCTTCACCTAAAGCAACTGCAGCTGCGACACGGAATTGTTCACATGCACCTTGAAAATCAAGATCTTTGCCGCCTTGCCCACCTTGTTCAACTGGTGCGGCATCTTCCCAACATGCCGAGCCTTTGGATTTTAGATGGTTAACCGCGACGGTAATTTTCTCATTGCCACCTTTAACTTTGAAGGTCGGTGCAAGCGTGTCACGCTGGTAATTTTTACCATCTTCAATCACTTTGCCTTTGTCATCCAACACTTCTGGTGCTTGCTGGCTTGGCATTGGAATTACACGATTCTCTGTCAACTTCACTACTTTTTCACGATAAATCACTCCTGTGGTGATCACATCCGTGCCAATAGAATCAAGTTCATCGGTCACGCCATCATTATTTGAGTCAATCGCGACAAAACGGTAATGCTTTTTCTTATCCGAGATCTGGCTGTTGATCTGATTGACCAATTGCGCAATCGCCGACCCTGCACCGAAACCGTTATTCTCAATTTCCATCAAACCGACAATATCGGCATCCAAACGTACAATCGCATTGACGATCTTCGCTTGCTGCAGTTCAAATTCTGCAAGGTTATTAGCACCACGATTATCACCATGCTGATTTGCATCACCGCCAAACGGCGAGTTGAAATAGTTAAGCACGTTGAATGTGGCAATGCGCAGATCACCTTCATCGATATCCGGTTTCTCGCTGCGAGGATCATTGCGCACGAAATTCTCTTGATTGAGCGAATTGGTCACAATCAGACGATATTCGTTGTAACCGTATGAGAGCACACCTTCTAAACCTATGATGCTGTCATCAATGCGGATGTAATCTTCCGTCGAACCATTTTGATCAATATCACTGCGACCAAACTCTGGGTAGTACGGAATTTGGCCATCGGCGGCTTTCGCATCTGATTCAATAAACAAGCGGCGCTGCGCGTTTTCGATGCTCTGCTGTTTGGCTTGCTCAGAGCCCGCAGCGAATAGCTGGTTCGGCTGCATGTTAATACGACCTTGCGCTAACACCATGTTATTGCGACGAGAAGCATAGTCATAACCAAAGGTGCGCGTCACACGCATATCCAGCTCTGGTGTGGTTTTTACCAACATGCCTTCATAACGCTCTAATGTGTGCTCAAAGTTCTCATCGGTGGGCAAAATCTCTATCGCGGTCGCTTGTGGAGCCTCTTGCTCACCTTGTTTTAGCCATTGGTTGTTTTCGACTTTAAGCTGTGTGAGGTTGTAATACTCCTGTACTTTACCTTTCACACAAACCACATCTCCCGGTTTTAAACTTGAGCTTGATTGATCGGTAAAAACAAACAAACCTTCAGAGGTATTTAAGTTGTAATCATCTTCCAACGCTTGCAGATAAAAACCCTTAGTTAACCCTGTGGTAACGGCACTCACGACACCTTTGACAAAATATTCTTGGTCGGTGATGTAAGGGTAGCCACTAATAAAAGGAGAGGTTTGCCCTTCGCCTTGGATCGCTTGAATAGAAGTAAAGGCGGGCTCAGATCCCTCTTGAGTACAGGTAAATTCAGCCGGTGGCTCAACGGCATCGAGTGCGCCTAACCCTTCAATATTATCCTTGCCTAACGCGCTCCACTGCGCAGCTTGATAAGCCGCTGAGGGCGTGAGGCTATCGCTATTACGCACTAAAGTGGTGTCCTTGCCCCAGTTAATGCCGCCCATCACTCCCAACACATCATGTACGCTACCATCACTGTTTAGCAGCGCCACCGGATCATCACCGTTAAAATTAATCACCGAGCCATCATTTTCATCACTCACCGCTTGGATAGCACTATTGGCGCTGGCATGAGAAATCACTAACACATCGTTCGCGGCAATTACTCGCCCAGTCAGGGGCAACTGTGTATCCCAGTTCCCACTGCCATTGCTTGATTTCGCTAAAATGAAATTGTCTAAACTGACGGATGCATTGCTAGTGTTAGCAATTTCGATGGCCTTATTGAAGCTGCTGCCTTCTACATACTGAGAAATAATAATCTCAGCTTGAGCTGATACAGCCAATGTGGAGCTTATCGCCGCAGCGAGTAATGTTCGGCCAAAGGGTTTAATTCGTGTCGATTCCATTGTTCACCTCTTTCCCTGCTCTGTAACCGAAGTGGTAAGCAAGGTGTTGTAAATCACGTTTATAAAGGGGATTGGTTCCATTTGCGCGTACAGTGTTGTGTTTTTAAATGAAAGATAAAAACATTCACCATTCATATCGAGATCAACATCGCATAGCTAGAGCAAATACTTGAACTAAGCGCAAACTTTCAACAAAGAAGGTAAAGGGGGTTTTCGACAGTGGTATTGCAGTAAGGTGAAAAGTCTTATTTTTCTAAAAAGAAAAGCAAACAAGGTGCTCCGTACACGACAAACACCTTAGTTCGATCATTGTGGCTGGCTAAAAGAGAGGTAACGATCAAAGACCGCCTGCGCGCGACCAGTTTGCTGCGCCTCGAGAAAATAGTCATTAAGCTGATTTAACAGCGGCATCGAATTTTCTAAGCTACGGCGAACTTGCACGTGGTACGGCTTGTTTCTAGCGAGAAAATGATGAACGATTGGCCGATCAATTTTATATAAACCCAACTGAATTCCACCATAAATGGGTTCAATTTCACTCACAAACCAATCACACCGCTCTTTTTGCAGCATATTCAGCGCTTGCTGTACGGAATTTAAATAGAGAGAGGGTTCTCTAGACAGTGCAAAATTCTCATAATTAAAGCCATTAACTCCGCATAATACGCCATCAACGGATGGGTCTTTTAAATCTTCATGGTTGTCTGGCAGCGTAAAATAACCGAGTTGAATCGTATAAAGCGGGACCGAAAAATAGCTGTACTCAGCCCTTTCTGCACGATAACTTGCATCCCATGTCAAATCGCAGCGACCGCGCTCTTGCGTCAGTTCATGTTGGACTCGCGCCCAAGGCATAAAATAAAACTGGTAATCGATGTTGTGAGATTTTAATGCGTCCAACACCAGAGTTGTGGCTGAGCCAGTCAAGGAATCGGCTTTTTCTTGATACGAGCTTCCCTGCCAATAGGTGAACGGGGGCCAAACATTCACATCACCAACACAAATACGAACTGGCTCTGCGGCGGCGGCACTACAGATGAACATCAATCCTAATAACAGCAGTCGTCTCATGTTCAAAACTCATCATCATGGTTATGATTTAAAGTGTAGACCTAAGCCTACAATACAAAGAGAAAGATCAAATTTTATTAAGCAGAAGTAAAAAATAAAGCTAGGAAAACCTAGCTTTATTTAATGCGAAAGGAGTTAGATTGTCGCAGGAAAAACTAAGGACGCTCGACAAACCCTACCGCTTTAAATGCTTTTTTCAAAGTGATCGCAGCGCGGGCCGAGGCTTTTTCTGCACCCGCTTTCATTACTGAATCAAGATACGCGCGATCTTCTCGAATGCGCGCGTATTCAGCTTGAACAGGCTCCAGCATGGCAACCAGCGCTTCGCCAACATCTTTCTTGAAAGGGCCGTACATCTCAACACCTTGATATTGCGCTTCAATCTCAGCAAAGCTTTTGCCTGTCGCCGCAGAGTACAAACTCATCAAGTTGGAGATGCCCGCTTTGTTTTCGGTATCAAAAGCGATGCGTGGTGGCGTTTCAGTATCTGTCTGAGCCTTATTAACCTTCTTGATAATCGACTTTGGATCTTCCAGCAAAGTGATGACATTCTTACGGTTATCATCTGACTTAGACATCTTTTTCGTCGCATCTTGCAGGCTCATTACTCGCGCGTTCACTTGAGGAATGTAAGGCTCTGGAATGGTGAAGATCGGCTTTTCAGGACTATAGATGTTGTTAAAACGAGTCGCGATATCTCGCGCAAGTTCTAAGTGCTGCTTTTGGTCACTGCCCACGGGTACTTGGTGCGCGCCATAAAGTAGAATATCGGCCGCCATCAACACAGGATAACCGAATAAGCCCGCATTCACATCGTTCGCATAACGTGCTGATTTGTCTTTGAACTGAGTCATGCGGCTCAATTCACCCATCTGCGTGTAGCAGTTGAGAAGCCAACCCAATTGAGCATGCTCTGGTACGTGTGACTGAACAAATAGCGTGCTCTTTTTAGGGTCAACACCAACTGCAAGACAGATTGACAATGCATCTAACGTGGCTTCATGCAGTGCTTTCGGATCTTGACGAACCGTGATCGCATGCAGGTCAACCACGCAGTATTGACAATCATAGTCATCTTGCATCTGTTGCCATTGACGTAGAGCACCCAAATAGTTACCGATACTTAGTTCACCTGACGGTTGAACACCACTCAATACAATGGGTTTGCTCATAGGGATGATTTCCTTGCTACTTAAAATGAGATAAGACTGAAAATGTCTGTGAAAAAAACCGCGCTCATTCGCTAAGTGATACTTGATTTAGCGATAACGCGGTTTATGCAGTGTACTCATTGACGAGTATTTTACTAGCGCATTGTGTGAACTTTTATGCTGAAACTCGCAACACATCAAGCAATTGGTCGATACAGTCCGCCACGTAATCAGGGTTGGAAGCTGAAATGGGCTCACCGTGATTGTAGCCATAAGTCAAACCAAATGAATAACAACCCGCATTTTTAGCCGCTAAAATATCGTTTTTCGAATCCCCAACCATCAACATTTCCTTGGCCGTTAGTTGATGTTTATCCAATAGCCAGTTAAGCGCCATTGGATCAGGTTTTTTGATCGGGAAGGTATCACCACCAATCACATCACTAAAAAAGTGCTCAATACCATGTTGTACCAATACGTCAGGTACAAACTTAGACGGTTTATTGGTCACCAAAGCTAATGTGAATCCAGCACTGTGTAGCTGCGCTAAGGTTTCTTTCACTTGGGGATATAAATGGCTCAGTTTATGGCCCGTTTGGGCATAAAATTCATCAAAACGCTCACGAGCGGTGGCTTTGATCTCATCGCTAAGATCAGGGTTGATGGTTAAACTTTGGCTAAGTGAGCGAGCGATCAGCACATCTGCACCATTGCCGACGTAATCACGCACTTGCATTTCTGATACTGATGAATAGCCTAACGATTGTACCGCTTGGTCGGCGGCTACGGCTAAATCTGGCACGCTGTCGAGCAAGGTACCATCGAGATCAAAGGCGATTAATTTAATTGAGCTTAAAGACATCTTAACTTCCGAATAATAGACAAGGGGCACAAAGCCCCTTGTTGCGTTATAAGTATGTTGCGTAGTGATTATTGAGGTGTAGTCAGTATTATGACTTAGCGCGCCACTTTGGCTAATTCTGCGCGCATCTCATCAATCACCGTTTGGTAATTAGGTTGACCAAAAATAGCCGAGCCTGCGACAAACATATCTGCGCCCGCTTGCGCAATTTCACGAATGTTATCGACTTTGACCCCACCATCAATCTCAAGGCGGATATGACGACCCGATTGCTCAATCAATTGACGCACCGCGCGCAGTTTATCCAACGTATGCGGAATAAAAGATTGACCACCAAAACCAGGGTTAACCGACATCAGTAAAATGAGGTCCACTTTATCCATAATAAATTCGAGATGCGCAAGTGGCGTAGCTGGGTTGAGCACTACACCCGCTTGGCATCCGTGCTCTTTGATCAATTGCAATGTGCGATCAACGTGATCAGAAGCTTCCACATGAAAAGTGATCATCGAAGCCCCTGCTTTGGCAAAATCAGGAATGATGCGATCAACCGGTTTAACCATCAGGTGGACATCAATCGGTGCCGTAACACCATAGTCACGCAGCGCCTTACAAATCGGAGCACCAAAGGTCAAGTTGGGAACGTAGTGGTTATCCATTACATCAAAATGGACAACGTCTGCCCCAGCGGCAAGCACTTTCTCAACATCTTCGCCAAGACGAGCAAAATCTGCTGAGAGTATAGATGGGGCAATTAGGAAATCTTTCATACCTGACCTCTTAGGCTAGTGGGCGCAAATGCGTGATGAGCAAAATTCGCCCGCAATTCTACCTAAGCTGGCCAAGATATCCTAGCGCGACACCCGATTTAACTGCGAAATGTTAACCTTCGCATTCCGCTGTATTGAACAGTGCCAACAACTCATCTACTTTGTTGCGCCCTGCTCCATTACGGCTAATGGTGCGCTTAACCTTGACCACGTTAAGTTCTGCACCATGATATAAACGGCGCGTTAACTTAGTGTCATGATTGGAAATCAGTACCGGTATTCCACGATCATTGGCGGCTTTTTCGGCGACATCGGCCAATGAGGCTTGATCATCCAATGAAAAGCCATTACCAGAATAAGAAGTAAAATTGGCGGTAGTAGAGAGTGGCGCGTATGGCGGATCGCAATAGACAACACAGCCCTTGCGAGCACGACGAAACGTCTCTTCGTATCCTTCGCAAATAAAGGTCGCTTTCTTGGCTTTCTCGGCAAAAAACTCCAATTCTGCTTGCGGGAAATAAGGCTTTTTGTAAGAACCAAAAGGCACATTGAAACCGCCTTTTTTGTTGTAGCGACATAAACCATTAAAACCAAAACGGTTCATGTATAAAAACGCCAACGAACGATACAGTACATCATCGGTTTTATTGAACTCTTTGCGAATATCGAGATACGCTTCTTTACGGTTGTTATCGGCCGTGAACCAACGCTTAGATTCGGTGATGTACAGTTCAGGTTGATCTTTGATCAGGTTGTACAAGTTGATGAGATCAGGATTGATATCGGCCAACAAATACTGTTCAAAATCAGTATTGAGGAACACAGAGCCAGCACCAACAAAGGGTTCAACCAGTTTACGCGCTGGCGGCAGGTGACGTTGAATCTCTTCGACTAGGCCATACTTACCACCAGCCCATTTAAGAAAGGCACGCTGCTTCTTCATTTACTGCTCTATCTTTCAACCACGAAATAAGGCTGCGGAATGTAACATATTTTTGCGTCAAGCTCAGCGTTATTTCGCACGATCAATCTCTCGCTGTACTTGGCTGAGTGATTTGGCCCAAGGGCCTTGCAATTGCAACGCTTTCGGTAAGGTTTCAACGGCATCACGCGCAAACTGGATGGTTGGGTAATTACCATAGGTGATGATGTACCACTCCACATCATTGCGTGCTGTCGGATAAATACGCACCTTTTCTTGCAGCGCGTAGGTGTTAAGAAAGTTTTGCGCTTCAGCAAGCGAACTGACCGCCGCTAATTGCAAAGTATAACTGCGTGGCGAGAAGGCTTTGAGTTCTTCTCTCGCAAAGGAGAAGGTGATTTTCGTTGGCGCAGCAGCAGTGGCAGTCTCACTTACGGGCACAGTTTGCGCCGTGCGGTTTTGTGCATCAGCAAGTGCATTATTAATCACTGACGTATCGGCTTTGGTCGAATTGCCTTCCAAAAGCGCATCCACAACATCAGACTCAATCACCACTCGTTGCTGATCGCTGTCAATTATGCCCACGCTCTCTGAATTCTCCATCACATCGGGTGGTAACGAACTGGAATCATCTTCAGCATCTAAATAACTCGGGTCACTTTTCGCAAGCTCCTTCCCATTATTGGTGGCGTCAGTTGCTGAATCATCGTTAAGCGTATTGACTGTTGGTGCAGCAGCATCCCCTAGCGTCGGAATCACCGTCTGCTCGAGTGTGCCTGTAATTTGCGACGCTTGCTCATCGGGTGAGGGCTGGGTAAATAGCCACCAGTAACCACCACCGATGATGAGCAGAAGCAGTAAAACCAAAGCAGCGATCTGCACAGGAGAACCGATAATCGAACGGATGATGATCCTTTTTTCCATTTTCTGCTCTCCTAATGCCATGATTTCCCCAGGCACGCGTTTCACCTTTTTGTAAGCGTTGCGTACGCGGCGCTCCATCTCATCGGGTACATAACGCATGACCAGATTTTCAAAAAAGCGATCCGCTTCTTCATTGCTTAGGGCTTCAATCTCAAGCTCTACGGGTTTATGCTCTTGTCCGTAGCTTAAACGAGTCAGCAAAGCATCAAGGCTATTGGCTTGTGCAAATAATACGACATTGATGGTCCACAATGGATTGGCTTGTGCTTCTAACACCAGCATCCATAGCTCAGACACTAAGGTTTCGGAGAGTAGATGAGCGTCATCGACAACAATCACCACATCACAACCGCCACCATCCAGCAGGCGAACTAAGCTGTCAGAAAGTGTATCGTGAGGATTAAATAACGGGCCTGAAACGATTTGGGTAAGAATGGTCGCCCGACGCTGCTGGTCATCTTGATTGGGATGACACAGCAACAGCGATTGGTTTTTATCTTCGGCCCACGCTTCTAAATAACGCTGTGCTAACCAAGATTTACCAAAACCTAATCCACCACCAACGGTAATGACATTTGAGCCAAAATTGGTCAATAATTGCAAACGCTCAAGTAGCTCGACTTGCGAATCTAATTCCAATATACGTAATTCATTCGCCAAACTCATTAGGCCGTCCTACTGACAGACAACTGTCAAATTAGTATCAATGAAGATTTACAGGGTGCGGCAGAAGTCAATCGCTTGTTCAATGACCGCTTCGGGTACACCTTTCACTACTTGTGATGTACCAATACTGGTTGGTAGCACCAAACGTAGTTCGCCTGAAAGCACTTTTTTATCACGCATCATGTGTTGCATAAAGTCAGAAAACGACATGCTTTCGGGCGTATGAATCGGTAAATTTGCTCTTTTGAGTATAGAAACAATCCGCTCGACTTGCTGATCGTTAATTAAACCTTGTAACTGCGCCGTTTTAGCGGCCATCACAGTTCCGGCAGAAACCGCTTCACCGTGTAGCCAATTACCATACCCGAGCTGCGCTTCAATCGCATGACCAAATGTATGACCTAGGTTCAACAACGCGCGAATTCCCGACTCTTTTTCATCTTGAGCGACCACATCGGCTTTAATTTGACAGCAGCGAGCGATGGCATAACTTAGCGCTTGCTCATCTAAGGCATAGAGTTTATCGAGATTCTCTTCCAACCAGACAAAGAAATCATGATCGTAAATGATGCCATATTTGATCACTTCCGCCATACCAGCGGCAAATTCTCGCGCAGGTAAAGTCGCCAAACATTCAGTATCAATAATGACGGCTTTCGGCTGATAAAATGCACCAATCATGTTTTTACCTAAAGCATGATTGACTGCGGTTTTACCGCCAACGGAGGAGTCCACTTGCGAAAGCAGCGTGGTCGGTATTTGGATAAAATCGACTCCGCGCTGATAACAGGCTGCGGCGAATCCAACTAAATCACCAATCACGCCACCACCTAAAGCGATGATCACCACATCACGGCTGTAATTACCTTCCAGCAGGTAACTCATCACCGTGTTAAATGTATCTAAAGTTTTGTACTGCTCGCCATCTGGCAGTTCAAGCAAGGAGACGTTACAAGCATGCGGTGCAAGAAGGGCGAAGATTTTATCCGCGTACAAAGGCGCGACCGTCACATTACTGATGACGACGACTTTTTGTTTGGCCGATAAGAAAGAAAGGAGGGCCGGATCATTAAATAATCCGGCGCCAATTGAGATTGGGTAGCTACGCTCATCTAAACTGACCGTAATCCGTTCCATGGTTTGCACTCCAAAATAAAGAACTTAGGAATGTTCTTCTAGCATTTTTACGATCTCGTTGGCTACCACTTTTGCACCTTGATCGTCAGTACGAACCGTAAAATCAGCGATCTCAGCGTAAAGATCGTTACGTTCATCAGCCAAGCATTCTAAGACTTCACGTGGATTGTCTGTTTGAAGCAATGGCCGTTTTTTGTCACGGTTCGTGCGTGCAAGTTGTTTTTCAATCGTCGTTTCAAGGTAGACCACAATACCACGAGCAGATAAACGATTACGGTTTTCTTTACTCTTAACAGAACCACCGCCTGTTGCGAGTACAATACCTTGTTTCTCGGTTAGGTCATTAATTACAGCTTCCTCACGTTTACGGAAGCCCTCTTCACCTTCGACGTCAAATACCCATGCGATATCTGCGCCTGTACGCTCTTCAATGACTGTATCTGAGTCTAAAAACTCCATATGCAGTTGTTGAGCAAGATGTCTACCAATTGTACTTTTGCCGGCGCCCATTGGGCCAACAAGGAAAATATTGCGTTTCTCAGCCATGTTTAGCAGTAATTTACAACGTTAATTCAATGACATCGCCACAAGATTAGCCAGTATAATACTGACCGTTAAGACGCTCGTGGCACCTATTCCTCACAGATGATTCGTGATAAGACCCGAAATTATCTAGATATGGTGCCACTAATGCAACTTTATTTTTTAACCAATCGCAATATCAGCCGTAAGTTATTGAATGACGACTTTCGGTGTCACGAAAATCAGCAGCTCACTTTTGCCTACTTGTTCATAGGAACGGCGGAACAATGCACCAAGTAATGGCAAATCACCAAGTAATGGCACCTTATCCACCGTATTGTTGACGCTATGTTGGAATATTCCACCAAGGACCACGGTTTCTCCATTATTGACCAATACTTGAGTGCCAATACGCTGAGTATTAATTGCAACCGCTTCTCCCGTCCCTGTTTTTACAATATCCCCAGGCCGGTCTTGAGTGACACTGAGATCTAACACTAAGCGATTATCCGGCGTTATCTGCGGCGTCACTTTTAAACTCAGCACCGCTTTTTTGAAGGCGACTGTCGTTGCGCCGCTGGAAGAAGACTCCAGATAAGGGATCTCCGTACCCTGCTCGATGTAAGCGGGTTTCTTGTTGGTCGTGATCAAACGAGGGCTGGAAATGATCTCCGCTTTCGACTCACGTTGCAGCGCTGAAAGCTCTAAATCCAACAACATATCCGACCCCAACTTAGCCACTTGGAAGGCTATACTTGAGGCGTTAGCGGAGGTCGCCGCTAAGTTTACGTTAAGGAAGTCATCAACGGGCAATGTGCTTTCCCCCAACTTGCCCACTTGGAATAAATTACTTTCAATACTTCCGCCTGCGGTGTTGTTGCCATTGGTCGAAGTAAAGCCCCAGCGTACGCCAAGTTCATCCAAATTACCTTCGTTGACCGTAACAATGCGCGCTTCAATCTGTACCTGTTTGACCGGGATATCGAGCGATTCAACAATTTGGCGTATCACCACAATATTCTCAGCCAATTCACGGATCAGCAGTGAGTTGGTTCGCTCGTCGATACTGATGGAACCTCGCTCAGACAACATGCTGACCGCCCCTTCACCGCCAATCATCTGCGCAATATCAGACGCCTTAGCAAAATTAATTTTGATGATTTCAGAACGTAGATCGCCCAACTCTTCAGCCAAACGTGCCTTTTCAAGCTGCTGCTTTTCACGTAAATCCAACTCTTCTTTAGGTGCAACTAAAATCACATTGCCGTCAACACGCTTATCTAATCCCTTGACTTGCAAAATGATATCGAGCACTTGCTGCCAAGGCACGCCATCAAGCCGTAGCGTCAGGTTACCAGTGACCGAATCTGAGACGACTAGGTTAAACACGTTATAATCTGCGATAAGCTGCAAAACATTTCGCACAGGAATATCTTGAAAGTTAATCGAGATAAGCTTGCCCTCTTTCTCAAGAATGCTCTTCGGCTTAGGTTTTTCTTGTTCTTTCAGTTTGCCAATCACCACCTCAAGGTATTTCCCTTTCAAGCTGTAATCATACTTAAACTCGCCATGAATGGTCGCCAGTAACTGTGTACTTGGCTCTTTGCGCAATACCTCGATACTCTCAACAACGGTTGCAAAATCTTTGACGTCCAAGACATACAGTTTCTCATTGGAGACATCCGTCTTAAGCAGTTCAATTTGTAAACCGTCAGCCACTTTCTGCACATTAACTACTGTCGAAGGTGATGCGAGTTCAACAATCAATACAGCGTCTTTGTTTTTATTGACTCGAAAATCAATGCCTTTAAGCTCGTTGGTCTGCGTCGTTTCTGCCGCCACACTTAGCCCTGCCACACTCAATAATAAGCCAAATAAGAGGCTCCGAAATACCATAGTCATTTGTGTCTGTAGTCCTTTAATCATAGTGATTTCTCTAAATTCAAATTCTATTTCAGAGCCAATTTGACGTTACGTTGATTCCAACAACCTAAGCCGTCTGGCAAGGTTTCATTGATCAGCAGGTAATTGGAATCAACTCGAGTAACTTTGCCGTGATTCAAACCTAAATATTGTCCCGCTTTCACATTGACGACCTTGCCTTGGGGCGTTTGCACTAATGCCGATACCGCGCCCCCGCTACTCATCACGCCTTTTAATCGAAGTTGATTAAGCGGATAGCGCTCTAGCTGGCCATTTTTACTGCGAGCCGGAGGTTGCCAGCAATCTGCCTTCACTACAGGCTGATTTTGTACAATCGCTTCTTTAGGCAGCACAAAAGGTTCGCGGGATTCATGTTGCGCATAATGAGCAACTTCAAATTGAATAATGGGTTTTAATTTGGAGACTTCTTTGCGTGCTTGCCCCTCGACCTGCTCCACATAAACCTTCAATGAATCTTGATTCGCCTTACAACCAACCAATACACTGGTACTAAACAGCACCATCAGCAGCAGATTATTGTTTTTCATCGTCCACCTCTTGCTTGAATTGGTAGGTATAAGCGCGCACCCTAAAATGTAACGTGCTGCTTTCCTGGCTAACCCGTTGCCAATCAACATCATCGAAATTAATAATGCGGGGCAATTTCGCGATCGCCTCTGAGAAATCACCAATGTCGTGGTAATTACCAGTTAATTCGATATTGAGCGGCAAACGATACAGAAACTCTTTATTCTGTTTTTCTCCCCAATCAATACGAGTAAAGGTTAACGCGTTATCTAGCCCTAGTTCATTGACCGATGCGAGCATGCTTGCGAGCTCTTTTTGCACGGGTAATTGGCGTAATAAAAAATCATAACGTTCAGTTAATTCATCCAGTTGAGCTTGCAACTGGGGTAAGGTGGCGGCTTTGCTAGCCTTAATCCGTAAGGTCGATTTCAGCACCTCTTCTTGCTGTTTTAAGTTCTGCAATTGCTCATTTTGAGGCATCAGGTAGAACCACGCGCCAACGCCTTGAATAATCAGCATCAACACCAAAATAACCAGCAGTTGAGGCAGCAACGGCCATTCAGCCATTTCATCCATATCAAGATCTTGAAAACTAGTCATGGACAGCTCCTGTAGGCCGAATCTTGGTTAGTGCAGCGCCCTGTGGTGTCGGCGAATGAAACATAAATGACACTTTAAACGTCTGAAACTCCTTACCAAATCGCTTATTACCGTGCACGATAGAGTGCATGTTGACATCGGAAAGTAAGGCTGATTTTTCAAAATTATCGAGCATGGTCGCAAGACGCGCAGTGCTGTCACTGATGCCCGTAATTTCAATTTCTTCACCATTCATTTTGATCTTATCGACGTAGACTCCTTCAGGCATAAGCTGTGGCATCAAGTTCATCAACTCGGTGGTTTTATTGCGTTGACTTTGCAATGACTCAACAACCGATAAGCGAGTTAATAGTGCCTTGTGTTCTTGTTCCGTCATTTTTAATGCATTGATCTGTTTATCAAGCTGCTGAATGTATTGATTCAAATAAGCCAAACGAGACTCTTGCTGCTGCGCTTGCCCAGAGAAATACAAACCGATACCCCATTGAATACCAACAGCGCTCATCACACCTAAGACGACCAAGCCCATAAAACGACGCTTATGCGCCGCTCTTTGTTCCTCTCGCCAAGGCAGTAAGTTAATACTATGCAACATGAGAAGACTCCAACCACTCGATACCACGCAGTGCAAGACCAGCTGCGGTGCTAAAACTCTGCCCAGACTGCTTACCTCGCTGGCGTTTCGCTAACTTATTGTTAAACAGAAGAAAGGGATCGAGAATCTCGCACTCAAGCTTGAGACGCCGCGAGATCTCTTGCGCCAACATCGGAGTATCTGCACCACCACCTGAGAGCCAAATGCCTGCTAAACTGCCCGCGCCATTGACGGAGGTGAAAAGCTGCAACTGACGTTGAAGTCGCTCGATCAACTCATGCACAAAGCGCTCGTTTTTATCGGCTAATTCCGCATTGGTGCCCGACATCGCGCTGTCTTGGGACAACCACTGACAACCGAGAGGGATCTCTTTATGAAAAGGGGCTTTATCAGTAAAATCAATACAGAGCGCCGTTTGGGTATGGCCCACATCCATGAGCATCCAATCGCTGCGATGTTGTGCCCTGCTCGCCAACTGCCAAATGTTTAACAAACTGTGTATTTGCACATCAACCGCGATCGGTAAAAAGCCCGCTTTTTGAGCCGCTAACGCACGGCTTTCCACGACGTCTTTACGAGTGGCGTAAACTTGATAACTTACGGTGCTACTGCGACTTACGCTTTTTTCCATCACTTTGACGAAATCGAGACTCAGTTCTTCTATCGGGAACGGTGACTGATGAGAAAATGCCTGATAAATAGCAAACTCTTTTTCACGCGCCTGCAGGTCACTATCTATCTGTAATACCTTACTTATTACCGCATTGTCCGGTACCGATATGGCGACTTTGCGACTAAATAGTGGTAAACCCTTTCTTAGTTCTTTGAGTTTCTTTACAATTTTCTGATAATCCAGCGTGTGGTTATCGGAGAATATGTCCTCAGTAATAAATAATTCTTTATAACCGACGAGTGCATATGAATCACCCGCTAGCTTTAACACCACCGCTTTAATACTATGGTGGCCAATATCTATACCCGTAACCATTGATTTACCCATACGGCTTAGCTCCAGTAACGCTGCTTAGGCTTAGCTCGATTTGCTTATTTTGAGGTTAAATAAGCCACAATTTATTTTTAGAGCTAAATTTTTAGCCTAGAGTACAAGGGTTTGCATAAGGGCAGCCTTAACTAAACAGGGATTATCCGGTGAAGTTCATAAAGCGATTGTTATTACTTTCATTGATTTGCATTATTCTTGGAGTCACTACGATATTTGGCTTCTATTTTTACGTGAAGCCAGACCTCCCCGATGTAGCGACTTTACGTGATGTACAATTGCAGACACCGATGCAGGTCTATAGTCAAGATGGCAAGCTCATCGCCCAATTTGGAGAAAAGCGCCGAGTTCCGCTGCGTATTGAAGAGATCCCGCCTGAACTTATCGAAGCGATTATCGCCACCGAAGATAGCCGCTTCTACGAACACTATGGTTTTGACCCAATTGGTATCACTCGTGCTGCGGTCGCTGTGATCGCCTCAGGTAGCGCTAAACAAGGTGCAAGTACCATTACTCAGCAGCTTGCTCGTAACTTCTACCTCTCTAATGAGAAGAAGATCATGCGAAAAATCAAAGAGATTTTTATCGCTATTCATATCGAACAATTGCTGACGAAAAAAGAAATCCTAGAGCTTTATCTCAATAAAATTTATCTCGGTTACCGATCGTATGGAATTGGAGCGGCAGCCCAAGTTTATTTTGGAAAAGAAGTCAAAGATTTAACGCTGAGTGAAATTGCCCTGATTGCAGGACTTCCCAAAGCACCTTCAACTATGAACCCTATCTATTCTCTAGATCGCGCGACTAACCGCCGTAACGTGGTGCTACAGAGAATGCTTGATGAGAAATACATAACCCCAGCGCAATATACGCAAGCCCGCTCTGAGCCCTTAATGTCGAAATACCACGGTGCTGAAATTGAACTTAATGCACCTTATGTGGCAGAAATCGCCCGTTCATGGATGGTGGAGCGCTATGGTGAAGAGTCGGCCTATACCTCTGGCATGATTGTCACCACAACGGTAGATTCCAAACAGCAGCAAGCCGCGAGTAAAGCTGCAATCAATAACCTACTCGCCTATGATGAGCGTCATGGCTATCGCGGTGCTGAAAAAGTAGTTTGGAAAGAAGGCCAAACGCCATTGAATGAACAGCAACTGGCCGAGCACTTAAATAATGAACCGACTTATGGAGATTTATTACCAGCCGTCGTTACCCACGTAAGCAGCCAATCGGCTACGGTTTGGGTTAAGAACCAAGGATTGCAGACCATTGAATGGCAAGGCATGAACTGGGCTCGCCGTTTCTTAACTGATTCTCGACAAGGACCGGTTCCGAGTACAGCGATGGAAATCATCGCCGCTGGTGAACAAATTTGGGTACGTAATCGTGCTGAATACAGTGATGACCATACCACCGACGAAGTACCACAGTGGTACTTAAGCCAAGTACCCAATGCCAACACTGCCTTTGTTGCCATGAACCCAGAAAATGGGGCGGTACTGGCGCTGGTTGGCGGCTTTAACTTTGTGCACAATAAATTTAACCGTGCGACTCAATCGGTGCGCCAGGTCGGCTCAAGTATTAAACCCTTTATCTACTCTGCCGCCATCGATAAAGGCATGACCTTAGCGACGCTCATTAATGATGCGCCGATTAACCAGTGGGACCAAAGCCAAGGTACAGCATGGCGTCCTAAAAACTCACCACCGACTTATATTGGCCCAACTCGTCTTCGCGTTGGCTTGGCTCAATCCAAAAACGTGATGGCGGTGAGAGTGCTACGCGCTGTTGGGCTGGATGAAACACGTGAGTATCTCACTCGCTTTGGTTTTGATATTGACCAAGTACCACGCTCAGAAACCATTGCCTTAGGTGCGGGAAGCTTAACGCCGGTTAAGATGGCGCAAGGCTATTCCGTGTTTGCCAATGGTGGCTATTATGTTGAACCCTATTACATCAGCAAAGTTGAAGATCCCTTTGGCAAACTTGAGTATCAAGCCACACCAAAAGTCGTTTGCCAACAGCAATGCACCCCAGACACAAATGAGTTCGATGAACAAGATGTTGCATCGCACTATGCTCCACAAGTAATTTCCGAACAAAACGCATTTCTTGTCCGAGAGATGATGTACAGCAATATTTGGGGTGGCGGAAATTGGCGTGAAGGAACAGGTTGGAATGGTACAGGCTGGCGTGCACAAAAGCTGGGGCGTCGTGATATTGGTGGTAAAACAGGAACGACCAATGACTCCAAAGATGCGTGGTACAACGGCTATGCACCGGGCATGGTCGCTATTGCTTGGGTCGGATTTGATGATCATAACCGCAACTTAGGTAGGACAACCGAAAACAGCAATGTAGATGACGATGGTGTATCCGGTGCGGAAGCGGGAGCAAAAACGGCACAACCCGCTTGGATTGATTTTATGCGTCAAGTACTGGTCGATGTGCCAGCGCAAGACAAACCCATTCCCGCCAATATTGTGCGGGTAAGAATCGATATCGATACCGGCTTGTTAACCAATAAGTTTGATTCAAGCTCGATGTTTGAATACTTCATTCAAGGCACAGAGCCAACCGAGTATGTCGCAGAGAGTGTCTCTGACAACATCTACTCTTCACCTACAGGTGAAGAGCTATTCTAAAGCTCAGTAAAAAGAGGCTAAATTTAGCCTCTTTTTTTATTTCTCATTTAGCTTTGTTTTGATTGCGTGAGCCAACTGCTCAAAACGCTGCCTCAATGGCGATCCCGGCCGATAAGCTAATACTAAGCGGCGTGAAGGCTGCGGGTTGACCGCTTTAAGGTAACAAACACCATCCTTCTCTTTGACATCTGGTAAAGAGAGTTCAGGTAACAGGGTAATTCCCCCACCCGCTGCGACCATATTACGCAGCGTCTCTAAGCTGGTCGCTTTAAAACGTTCGTCATCTTTTGCGCCTGCCGCAAAACAGAAACCTAAGGCTTGATCGCGTAAGCAATGACCGTCACCTAAAGCCAATACCGTTCGCCCTTTCAAATCCAACATACTTACTTCACTTTTTGCAGCCCATTCATGCCCACTAGGCACGGCAATACTCAATGCTTCGTCATACAGATCAATCTCTTTAAAGTGAGCCGTTTCCGCAACGGAGGCCAACACTAAACAATCGAGTTTTCCATCTTCTAACTGGCGCACAAGCTGTTGGGTTTGCGCTTCGTGTAAATAGAGCTCCAGTTCAGGAAATTGCTCTTTTAAAAAAGGCACAATACGCGGCAAAAGGTAGGGGCCTAAAGTGGGAATGAACCCAATATGGATAGGACCACTCATCGAGCCACCCTGGCCGCTAGCCATATCTCTGAAGGTTTTGATTTCACTTAAAATACGCTTGGCCTGATCGACCAATTGCAGGCCCGAATCGGTGAACAATACTCTGCGACTGCTGCGCTCTAATAATACCGTTCCCAGCTCATCCTCCAGTTTGCGGATCTGGCCACTGAGTGTTGGCTGGCTCACAAAACAAGCTTCTGCTGCTTTACGAAAATGTTTATGTTCAGCTAATGATACTAAGTACTCAAAATCACGAATGTTCATCTTCAATCTCAATAGAATCCACCTATCAAAACCATAGCATCAAACGATTGGAGCTATCAAAGGTTTTCTTCCATAATGGCTTCAACAAATGAGAGCAGCGGCTCTTAAAATCATAACCTAACTTAGAAAATCACAAGGAAAATAGAATGTTAGTATCTAAAGAAGGCCAAGCGGTACCACAAGTCACTTTCCCTACTCGTCAAGGTGATGCTTGGGTTAATCTCACAACAGATCAATTATTCAAAGGTAAAACCGTTATCGTATTTAGCTTGCCAGGTGCCTTCACCCCAACCTGTTCATCAAGCCACTTGCCGCGTTACAACGAACTGTACCCGGTGTTTAAAGAGCATGGCGTTGATGACATCCTATGTGTTTCGGTGAACGATACCTTTGTGATGAATGCTTGGAAAGCAGACCAAGAAGCAGAGAATATTACTTTCATTCCTGATGGCAATGGCGAATTTACTGACGGTATGGGTATGTTAGTTGATAAAAGCCAAATCGGTTTTGGCAAACGTTCATGGCGTTACAGCATGCTAGTCAAAGATGGCATCATCGAAAAAATGTTTATCGAAGCTGATGAACCGGGTGACCCGTTCAAAGTATCAGATGCTGACACCATGCTGAAATACATTGCACCTAACTATCAAACACAAGAATCGGTTACCGTATTTACTAAACCAGGTTGCCCATTCTGCACTAAAGCAAAACAACTCTTGATTGACCACGGTCTTCAATATGAAGAAGTGGTATTGGGTAAAGATGCAACCACAGTGAGCTTACGAGCTATCACAGGCCGTACCACCGTTCCGCAAGTTTTCGTTGGTGGTAAACACATCGGCGGCAGCGAAGAGCTAGAAGCTTACCTGGGCTAATCACGCCTGCCCTAGGAAAATCTTCCTAGGGCATCCTCCTCATTTAGACTCAATGACAGCATTATTAAATGTTGCCATCGACTATCCACATTCCAAATTTAGAGAAAGCGATGATGAAACAGTTAAACGTTGATGTAGCCATTATTGGTGGTGGGACCGCTGGACTCGGCGCTTATCGTGCAGCAAAAGCACATACGACTAGTGTCGTCATGATCGAAGGTGGCCCATACGGAACCACATGCGCTCGCGTCGGCTGCATGCCATCTAAGTTACTGATTGCGGCCGCTGAAAGCGTCCATCACATCCACAAAGCTCCTGCTTTTGGTGTTCATCCTCAAGGTGAAATTGTCATTAATGGACGTGAAGTGATGGCGCGGGTAAAACGTGAACGTGACCGCTTTGTCGGATTTGTGCTTGAAGGCGTTGAGGAGATCCCCGCTGAAGACAAAATCTCAGGCTACGCCCAATTTATCGACAACCACACCCTACAGGTCGACAACCATACACGAATCAGCGCCAAGCGGATCGTGATTGCTACCGGTTCTCGCCCAGCCTACCCCGCGGTATGGCATGAACTTGGCGATCGCTTAATCATTAATGATGACCTATTTGAGTGGGACGACTTACCCGAATCTGTTGCCGTATTTGGCCCAGGGGTGATTGGCTTAGAACTAGGTCAAGCCTTACATCGCTTAGGGGTAAAAGTGAAGCTGTTCGGCATTGGTGGACAAGTTGGCCCATTAACCGACCCTGATGTGATGGCTTACGCCGATAAAACGTTTAAAGAAGAATTCTATTTAGACGCTGACGTTAAAGTGGAAAGCATGAAACGCATTGCTTCTCCAACAGGCCAAAACGACAAAGTTGAAATCCAATTCATCAACCGTGAAGGGCAGCTCGAGACATTTGTCGTTGACTATGTGTTGGCGGCAACCGGTCGTCGCCCGAACGTAGATAAATTGGCAATTGAAAATACCGATGTAGCCCTTGATACGCGCGGCGTACCAACGGCTGATCACTATACGCTGCAAACCTCTGTAGACAGTATTTTCATTGCTGGTGATGCTAGTAATCAACTGCCACTGCTTCATGAAGCAGCCGATCAAGGTCGTATTGCAGGGGATAACGCTGGCCGCTACCCAGATATTCGCGCCGGGCTTCGTCGTTCCTCTATCTCAGCGGTTTTTTCAGACCCACAAATTGCGATGGTCGGTGAATCCTACAAACAGCTAACCACTCGTTTGGGAAATTGTGGCTGTTTTGCTATCGGTACTGTGTCGTTTGAAAATCAAGGCCGTTCACGCGTCATGCTGCGCAATAAAGGGTTATTGCATGTGTATGGCGAACAAGGAACAGGGCGATTTTTAGGCGCTGAAATGATGGGGCCGAATGCAGAGCACTTGGCTCATTTGCTGGCGTGGGCACATCAAAATCAGATGACGATTTCACAGATGTTGGATATGCCTTTTTATCACCCCGTAATTGAAGAAGGCGTGCGCACCGCGCTGCGTGATCTAAACGCTAAACTGCATTTAGGTCCTGAGATGATAAAGCATTGCATGGACTGCGGTCCGGGCTGTTAATTTTCAACATCCATTCATGCGGTCGCCCTTGTGCGGCCGTTTTTTATACGCTTTAGTTTCAGCCGCGCCTTAGACTCACACCTTCGCGCACGTTATACTGCCGTTATTTTCTCTTTCAATGAACGCGCTTATGCCTTGCAATAACTGCCAATCTTCGTGGTTTTGGAAAAAAATCGGTCGCTGCCAACGTTGTATGGATCAGCTCACTGTTTTGTCTGTTGGGTGCTGGCTTGTGTGGTGGTGGTTATGCAGGGAGAACCCTAAAACCATTGAATCGATCAGCTTGCTAATAGCGGGTTTTGCCTTTAACGGTTTGCTGTTTTTACATCTGTGGATGAAGTTTGTGGTACTCCCTTGGCGTAAGCGGCAAGGGCGCGACAAATAAAAAGCTAAAGAGCACAAAAGAAAAAGCCCCAGAACCAATAGTAGGTTTGGGGCCTTCTTAGATTCTTCTAAGAAAAAGCAGTGGTACAGTTATAGACCACGCTTTTCTTAAATTGTTCCGTGATCATTCGATCTTTTTGAGATCTTTTTCCAAGGCCTCATTAACGGCAATGATCGCGTTGGTAATCAACGCATTAAGCGACGTTGACTCGCTTGATGATCTGCTCAACCAAATTGATCTCAAGCGCCACTTCATCACAAGCGTGCTGCCGTGGGCATTGTTCACAATCTTTAAGCACTTTCTCTGGCAGTAAGCTTTTTGAGGTTGGAATAAAATCATGCTTCATGAAAAACTCTGGCGTTCGAGTCAGAACAAACACTTTCTTAATCGCCATTTGCCGCGCTTTATTCACCAAATACGAGACGATCGCTTTTCCTTGTCCTTGACCTTGCCAACCTGCTTCTACACCAAGCGAACGAATTTCAGCCAACCCAGAGTCATAGACATATAACGAGGCGCATCCCGTCACTTCACCATGGTGTTCCGCCACGGCAAACGAACCAATATCGCGCACCAACTCATTGCGTGAACGGGGCAAGTTTTCTCCCATATTCGCCCAATAAGTGACCATACTTTCTAGCGTTTCAATATCCGTCAAACGGGCAGGACGAACTTTCACCGCCGTGGTGTCACGTTTGTCTAAACGCGCTTTGGCTTGGTCAACCGCATAGGCCACTTGTTTTGGCGAAACGCCACCTAAAGCGCTGCGTTTTTCTAAGCAAGATTCGATGGTGAGGATCGCATAAACATCATCTTCAATGACCGACGAAAACTCTTTAAGCTCGGCAAGGGTCAGTTCTTCAAGCGCACACCCTTTCGCGATCGCGCCAACCACCGCTACGCCCACAATATGGTGCGCTTCACGGAAAGGGATCCCTTTGGCGACTAAATAATCAGCTAATTCGGTAGCATTGGCATAGCCTTGTTTGGCCGCTTCTAAAGTCCGTTCGGTTTTAATTTTGATGCCATCAAAGCAAAGCGCAGCCATTTCCATGCAGTCGTTCCAAGTATCCAGCGCGTCAAACAGCCCTTCTTTGTCTTCTTGCATATCTTTGTTATAAGCCAATGGTAAGGCTTTGACCGTCATCATCATGCCCGCAAGCGAGCCATAAACACGGCCAGTTTTGCCACGGATCAGCTCTAATGCATCAGGGTTTTTCTTTTGCGGCATCAAGGATGAACCCGAAGTCACGGTGTCAGCCAGTTCGATAAAACCAGACTCACCCGAGTTGTAGAAGATCATATCTTCCGCCAAACGCGATAAATGCAGCATCGAGATCGACGCCACCGACATCAATTCCATCACGTGATCTCGGTCAGATACTGAATCGAGCGAGTTACGCGTGGCACGGCGAAACCCTAAATGATGAGCAAGCTGTTCACGATCAATCGGATAGGCCGTACCTGCCAGCGCGCCGGAGCCAAGCGGACAAGTATCAAGGCGCTTAATCGCATCATTTAAACGAGAGTAATCACGCTCAAACATTTCAACATAGGCCAAACACCAATGCGCAAAGGTCACTGGTTGCGCACGTTGCAGGTGGGTATAACCGGGCAAAACCGTCGCTTGGTGCTGCTGAGCAACCGACACTAGTTTCGTTTGCAGGCGATCTAACCCCAACAGTAATTGCTGACCTTGCTGGCGGCACCACAATTTTAAATCGGTCGCGACTTGGTCATTACGAGAGCGCCCAGTGTGCAGCTTTTTGCCTAAATCACCTACTTTGCTGATCAACTGCTGCTCAACCCAAGAGTGAATATCTTCTGCATCAGAGCGTAAGATCTGCTCAGGATCTTCCATCACTTCCAGTTTGAGTTCGTTGAGCGCAAGTTCTAGTTTTTGCTGCTCCTCTTCGCCCAAAACATTCACTGACACCAACGCCTTTGACCATGCTATAGAGCCCACAATGTCTTGTTCAGCCAATCGGTAATCAAAGCGAAGTGAATCGTTGAACTCTTTGAACCTCGTGTCTGCTGCTTGGGTAAATCTACCGCCCCATAATGCCATTGCGTATCTCCTGCTCTTAGGTCGCGACTGAGCGTGACCACATCAAATTGCTCAATCATTTTTATAATAAAGATCGCTACTAGAGCGATCTTTTATTGTTATTTTTGTGTCTCTACCTTGGGTGTTAACCTAGGCTTTATTCTTTTTTGCTTCGTTCAATGCTCTGATCCGGCTTGCCAACGAATAGAGACGAATGAAGCCGCCCGCGTGGCTTTGGTCATACACAACATCTTCACCAAAGGTCGCAAACTCTTCCGAGTACAAGCTGTTTTCAGAACGTTTTTGCGTCACTATCGCTTGCCCTTTGTAAAGCTTCACAACCACTTCACCATTAACATCCTGTGCCAGCTCATCGGCTGCGGCCATGATGGATTTACGCAGCGGAGTGAACCAACGGCCATCGTATACAAGATGCGACGCTTTGACACCCAGTTCTTCACGAAATTCGAATGAGGCTTTATCGAGCACTAACTGCTCAACAGCACGCAACGCTTCCATCATGATGGTGCCTCCTGGGGTTTCATAACAACCACGAGACTTCATACCAACCAAACGGTTTTCGACGATGTCGATACGACCAACGCCGTGTTTAGAGCCTTTCTCATTAAGGTAAACGAGTGCGTTGTAAGGCGTCATCAGTTCACCATCGACGCCAACAACTTCGCCTTTCGCGACCTGCAGTGTGACAAACTCTGGTTCATTTGGCGCTTGCTCTGGATCCACAGTCCATACCCAGCAATCCTCATTAGGGGCGTTCCAAGTACTCTCAAGCACGCCACCTTCGGTCGAAATGTGCCACGCGTTCGCATCACGCGAGTAAATTTTCGTCAATGAAGCGGCGCAAGGAATGTTACGCTCAGCAAGGAAATCAAGACACTCTTCACGACTCACGATGTCCCACTCACGCCAAGGGGCAATCACATGTAAATCAGGCGCTAGGGCTGCAAACGCACCTTCAAAACGCACTTGGTCATTACCTTTCCCCGTACAGCCGTGACACAGCGCATCGGCACCCACTTTACGCGCTACTTCAACTTGCGCTTTGGCAATGATTGGGCGAGCCATTGACGTCCCAAGCAGGTATTTACCTTCGTAATAAGCACCTGTTTTTAGTGTTGGGTAGATGTATTCAGCGACCATCTCTTCTTTAAGATCGACCACATAACACTCTGACGCGCCAGACGCTTTCGCTTTCTCTTCAATGCCGACCAATTCTTCTTCACCTTGGCCGACATCGGCAACAAAGGCAACCACTTCACAATCGTAGTTTTCTTTTAACCACGGAATGATTACCGAGGTATCTAGACCGCCAGAGTATGCGACAACGACTTTATTGACTTGAACCTTGCTCATCTTACTTTCTCCATTTCCCGGCGCTGCGCTTGGCGGTCAGTGCTCTGGGTGATTAATTACTTACAGCTGTTATCAACAACTGATTAAATGCGTTTATTGAGGTAAAAATTGGGTCCCGATACTTTCGCCCGCAAACAATTTGCTGAGCTTATCTGGGTAACGCCATGTCGCCACTTCAATCGGGCGACCTAAATCATTTGCCGCTTCCAGCGCCGCTTTCACTTTGACAATCATGCCATCCGTGATCACTTTGCCTTTAATCAGCGCATTGGCCTGCTGCTCATTGAGGCTCGACAACAAATGGCCTTTGCCATCCAGCACACCGCTCACATCGGAAAGCAGAACGAGCTCTGCGTCCAATGCGCCAGCCACTGCAACGGCTGCTTGATCGGCGTTGACATTCATCATTTGGCCATCAGCAGTCAGGCCAATCGAGCTGATAATAGGCAAACCACCAGCGGCTAAAATCGCTTGCACGATTTGTGAATCACCAGGAGAAGCCTTGCCCACTGCGCCGAGTTCTGGATCCAACTCTTCGACTTTGCATAGCCCGCCATCAGCGAGCGATAAACCAACCGCATTTAAGCCATCTTTAATCGCTTGCCCTTGCAGCATTTTGTTGGCTGTCCCAGCCAGCGCGCCTGCAATCAGCGGAATTTGGTCATAAGGCGTGACACGCAAACCTTCTTTCTTCACGGTTTTTAGTTGTAATTTCGCCATCAGGTCATCGACGAGATAACCGCCCCCGTGCACGATGACAATTCGTCGCTGAGCTTGGGCTTGATACAGTGCGATTGCGCCAAACAGTTTGCTTAGCGTTTCAGAACAAGACAGCGCCGCGCCGCCTAACTTAATCACTAATGGATTTTGCTTTGTATCTATCATATTTAACCCTTACGCTTGGTGCGTTACACCAAAGCCGTTAGCTCAGAAAAACCGTAATGAATATTTAAACACTGCATCGCTTGGCTCGATGCCCCCTTTAATAAATTATCGATCGCGGACACGACGATAATATGCTCACCTTGCACTCGCCAACCGAGGTCGCAAAATGGTGTAAATTCAACATCTTTGATGCTCGGCAAGGTTGATTTGAGCCGAACCGCTGGTTTGTTAGCGTACGCCTTCTCAAAAGCATGGCTGACTTGTTGCTCTGAAATACCTGATGCAAGCTTCATTGTCACGGTGGCCAAAATACCGCGTTTGAAATTCCCTAAGTGAGGCGTAAAAATCACATCACATCCTAAATGGGCGACGATTTCAGGTTGGTGGCGATGAGTAAACACGCCGTATGGCTGTAAGCTCACTTCACAAAAACTGTTGGTTAATGTCGCTTTTCTGCCCGCGCCGGTGACACCGCTGGTGGCATTAATCACCGGCCATTGAGTTGTATCTAACAAACCCGCTTCAACCAAAGGCTTTATCGCAAGTTGCGATGCGGTTGGATAGCAACCCGCAACAGCGATCAATTGGCTCTGCTTAATTGCCTCACAATTCCATTCCGCCAGTCCATAAACCGCGTTTTCTAACCATTTAGGGTGTTGATGTTTAAAACCATAGTAATTTTGGTAAAAATCATCACCTTTGACGCGAAAAGCACCAGAAAGGTCGAAAACTTGACAATTTTGCGCAAGAAAAATAGGCGCGAGATCATGGCTCACCTCATGAGCCGTAGCTAAAAACACCACATCACATTGGCTTGCAACGCTCACCGGATCCATTAATGGTTGTACCTGCATGTCGACAATACCGGAGAGTTTGCCATGCAGCTCAGCCATTGGTTTTCCAGCATCTAGGCTATTGGCGGAAACGTATAAACCTGATAGCGTGAGTTGTGGGTGTTTTTGCACCATATACGCCAACTCAGCGCCGGTATAACCGCTAGCTCCGATAATTGTGGTTTTCAACATCTCGTGACATCCAATTTCAAGGTAAAAAAGACAATCTAAAAATGACTATAAATTTCAAAAAAGACACTTAACTCGGTTTTTTATTCACACAAAGTGATTTAATATGTGTTTTACCTTCTCGCAATTACTCTGTCAATACTAGGAGCAAAGATAATATGCAATTACCCAGTTTTCTTGAGGTTTACCAAGGTCTGATTTCGACCTCTTCCATCAGCTCCACAGATGCTCGTTGGGACGAAGGTAACCAAAGTGTGATTGATAAATTGGCAAGCTGGTTTTCCAGCTTAGGGTTTGTAGTCGACACCATTGAAGTCGCGCCGGGAAAATACAATTTAGTGGCGAAGAAAGGGTGCGGCGAAGGTGGCCTACTGCTCGCGGGGCACAGTGATACCGTTCCATTTGACGAAGGGCGTTGGAATTTTGAACCACACGCGTTAACGCAAGCCAATGATCGTTTCTATGGCTTAGGCACGGCAGACATGAAAGGCTTTTTTGCTTTTATCTACGAAGCGGTGAAAAAAGTCGATTGGAGTAAACAGAGTAAACCGCTGTATGTGTTGGCGACCTGTGATGAAGAAACCACCATGCTCGGCGCGCGTCATTTCGCTGAACATGCACCATTTCAACCGGATTACTGCATTATTGGTGAGCCGACTAGCCTTGTGCCCATCCGCGGCCATAAAGGCCACGTAGCCAACGCTATTCGAGTGACAGGAAAATCGGGCCACTCGTCTGATCCTGCTCTGGGCGTAAATGCCATCGAAATCATGCATGAAGTGCTGTTCGCGTTAATGCAACTGCGCGACAAATTGATCAAAGAGTACCATCACCCAGGCTTTGCCATTCCTCACCCTACTTTGAACCTCGGTCATATCCACGGTGGCGATAGTCCAAACCGCATTTGTGGCTGCTGCGAATTGCATTACGATGTGCGCCCGCTGCCCGGCATGAGTCTAGATGGGCTCGATAACTTGCTGCGCAATGCACTGAATGAAGTCAGTGCAAAATGGCCCGGACGCATTGAGATTACCGCGCTGCATGATGCGATTCCGGGTTATGAATGTCAGCATGATCACCCCTTTATTGGCAACATTGAAGAGATTTGCAATACCGCTTCACAAACCGTGAATTACTGTACTGAAGCACCGTTCTTACAACAATTATGCCCAACACTGGTACTCGGCCCAGGTTCGATCGATCAAGCGCATCAACCGGATGAATTCCTAGCGTTTGAATTTATTGATCCAACCATCTCGATTTTGTCCAAAGCAATGTATAAATACTGCTTCTAGCCTACCAAGCTTACTCAAGCGATAAATGCCTGACAGGGTTTCTACGGTCAGGCATTTTTGTAATAAAATTTCAGTAATTTACGCCAATTATTCACCAAATGATCACGTTCAATAACATTCAGCAATAATCGTAAAAATAGTCGGCTTTATTTGACTCTACAGGGATCTTTTCGCTAGATTGTGTACTTAGCAAGGAACAATGGATGTAATTTTTTTACAAGGCAGGATGACAATGAACGAAAAATACGCTGCGCTCAAAAGTAACGTGAGCATGCTTGGCCGTTTGCTGGGCAACACCATTCAGGACGCCCATGGTGACGTTATCTTAGAGAAAGTGGAAACCATCCGAAAACTTTCAAAATCAGCCCGTAATGGCAATCAAGCCGACCGAGACAGCTTGGTTGAAGAGATCAAAAACCTTCCCAACGAACAGCTCACCCCAGTAGCGCGGGCATTCAACCAATTTCTTAACTTAACCAACATGGCCGAGCAGTACCACACCATTTCACGTCACTGTGAAGAACATGTGTGTGAGCCTGATGCGATTAATTTACTGTTTACTAAACTGAATCAAAATAAAATCAGTAAATTGGATGCTGCTCAAGCGGTACGTGATCTCAATATCGAGTTAGTGCTAACGGCTCACCCAACCGAAATTACACGCCGCACGATGATCAACAAGCTGGTGAAAATTAACGAGTGTCTCTCCAAGCTTGAACTCAGTGACCTTTCATTTAAAGAGCGCCAAAAAACCGAACGCCGTTTAGAACAGTTGATCGCGCAAAGCTGGCATTCAGATGTGATTCGTAAGCAGCGCCCTACGCCACTGGATGAAGCAAAATGGGGCTTTGCGGTGGTGGAAAATTCTCTATGGCAAGCCGTGCCTGATTTTCTTCGTGAATTTGATGAGCACCTCACCAACTACTTAGGTGAAGGACTACCAATTGATGCACGCCCTGTGCACTTCTCTTCGTGGATGGGCGGCGACCGTGATGGTAACCCCTTTGTGACTCATAAAATCACCCGTGAAGTAATGCTGCTTTCTCGCTGGAAAGCGGCCGATCTCTACCTAGGTGATATCAATGAGCTGGTCAGCGAATTGTCGATGACCAAATGCAGTGACGCGCTACGCGATTTGGCTGGCATAGATGAACACGAACCTTATCGCGCTATTCTCAAACGCCTGCGTGAACTACTCAGCGAAACACTGGAAGTGTTGGATGCCAAGATCAATGGCCAACAACTGGCACGCAAAGCACCACTGCAAAATATCGCACAGTTGTGGGAACCGCTTTATGCCTGCTACCAATCTTTACATCAATGCGGCATGGGCGTCATTGCCGATGGCTCGCTGCTTGATACTCTGCGCCGGATTAAAGCGTTTGGTGTGCATCTTGTACGTTTGGATATTCGCCAAGAGAGCACTCGTCACTCTGATGTGATCTCCGAGCTCACCCGTTATTTAGGCATTGGTGATTATGACCAGTGGAGCGAGCAAGACAAAATTGCATTTCTCACCAATGAGTTGAGCTCAAAACGTCCTTTGTTACCTCGTGACTGGCAGCCTTCAGAAGCGGTACAAGAGGTGATCGACACCTGTAAAATCGTTGCTTCTCAGCCTCGCGAAGCCTTTGGTGCTTATGTGATTTCGATGGCTCGTACCGCATCAGATGTACTTGCCGTACATCTATTGTTGCAAGAGTGTGGCTGTCCTTATCGCATGGACGTTTGTCCACTGTTCGAAACTTTGGATGATTTAAACAACGCAGAAACGGTGATCCGCCAACTAATGGGCATTGATCTCTATCGTGGCTTTATTCAAAACCACCAGATGGTGATGATTGGTTACTCTGATTCCGCTAAAGATGCAGGTGTAATGTCCGCCGGTTGGGCGCAATACAGCGCAATGGAAGCTTTGGTTAATGTCAGTGAAGAGGCCGGAATTGAACTGACACTATTCCATGGACGTGGCGGCACCATTGGTCGCGGGGGCGCTCCAGCACATGCGGCACTGCTTTCACAACCACCCAAAAGCTTAAAAGGTGGCTTGCGTGTGACGGAGCAAGGCGAAATGATCCGCTTTAAACTTGGTCTACCAGAAGTAGCGGTCAATAGTTTTACGATGTACGCCAGCGCCATTTTAGAAGCGAACCTGCTGCCACCACCAGAGCCAAAACAAGATTGGCGCGACTTAATGGAGGTATTGTCTGAAGTCTCTTGCGAAGCGTATCGCCATATTGTTCGCGGCGAGCCGGACTTTGTCCCGTACTTCCGCCAAGCAACGCCAGAGCTAGAGCTGGGTAAATTACCGCTCGGTTCACGTCCGGCTAAACGCAACCCTAATGGTGGAGTCGAAAGCTTACGTGCAATCCCGTGGATCTTCTCTTGGAGCCAAAACCGCCTCGTGCTACCAGCCTGGCTAGGTGCGGGAGAAGCAATTCAGTTTTCTATCGATAAAGGACACCAAGCACTGCTGGAAGAGATGTGCCGTGAATGGCCATTTTTCTCAACGCGTTTGGGCATGCTAGAGATGGTTTACTCCAAGTGCAACATTGAAATCTCACGCTATTACGATGAACGCCTAGTCGATGAATCGTTACGCCCGCTCGGTGAGCGTTTGCGTTCTCAATTACAGAAAGACATCAAAGCGGTGTTAAATGTAGAAAACAATGAGAACTTGATGCAAAGCGATCCTTGGGGTCAAGAGTCAATCCGTTTGCGCAATATCTATGTTGAGCCATTAAATATGCTGCAAGCAGAGCTGTTGTACCGCACTCGCCAAACCGAAACCGCACCAGCAGAGTTAGAAGAAGCCTTAATGGTGACTATCGCGGGTATTGCAGCAGGAATGCGTAACACAGGCTAAGTAACAGCATTTTATTTCACAAACTAGCTAAAAGGCCGCCTCTGCGCGGCTTTTTATTTTAAATCACAAAAATTATTGAGCATATTATCAGTTTTTTAAGCTAAACTAACAAAGTATTCTACTTTATGCTTATTATTTAGATATACTACTGCTCCTCTGCGGTAGCATACAAACATAACAAATCGCAGGTCGATATGCGTCACGCATATAATCCTAGGTGATAAACGGCTTTTTAAGGTGACACAACCCATTCCGTCAATAGAACGGTGGGTGTTGCTAAAACTCATTCATGATTGATGCCATCAGAAGCACAACACGAGTTTGAGCAAGTTGTTTTTGAGTTTATTAACCATTTGGATTAAAGACATGTCATTACCACACGTTATCCTCACTGTTTTGAGCACTCGCGATGCCACAGGGTACGACATCACAAAAGAGTTCTCTTCGAGCATTGGCTATTTTTGGAAAGCCAGCCACCAACAAGTTTACCGCGAACTGAATAAAATGGGTCAACAAGGCCTAGTCACTTGTGTATTAGAACCGCAAGATGGCAAGCCAGATCGTAAAGTTTACTCCATCACCGATGCAGGTCGCAGCGCTTTAGGTGAATGGTTTGACCAACCTACAGCTCACCCAACCGTACGTGATGAATTTAGCGCTAAATTGATCGCTTGCTCGGTACAACCAGCAACACCTTACCGAATTCAACTGGGTGAATTAGTTGAAGAATCGAAAAAACTGGTTGCTCACTACAAAGAGATTGAGTCTGCGTACTATGCAACACCAGCTACCCTTGATAAGCTACAGCGCCTTGAGCGTCTAACACTACGCCGCAACCTACTGGTTCGCCAAGCGTGGGTTGATTGGGCTGAAGAAGTGCTTGCTGAACTCGATGCAATGGCTTAATGCCAACCATAAAAAAGGGTGATGCTCTGTGAGCATCACCCTTTTTGTTTTCCGCGACCAAATCAAATACCATCACCGGCAATGAAACTTTGAGAACGGCCATTAAATTGTTGGTCCATATCTAACGAAGGCTTATCGGTTTGCGGACGACCGACAATTTTGGCTGGCACTCCAGCGACAGTAGTGTGCGGAGGCACCGATTGCAATACCACCGAACAAGAACCAATTTTCGCCCCTTCGCCCACTTCAATATTACCGAGAATTTTGGCACCCGCGCCAATCATCACGCCTTCACGAATTTTCGGGTGGCGATCGCCGCACTCTTTACCCGTTCCGCCTAGCGTTACATCTTGTAAAATAGAGACATCATTCTCCACCACCGCGGTTTCACCGATCACAATGCCCGTAGCATGGTCAAGCATGATGCCGCGACCAATACGTGCAGCAGGATGGATGTCCACTTGGCAAGCTACCGAGATTTGGTTTTGAAAATAGGTAGCCAACGCCACTCGACCTTGCTTCCATAACCAGTTCGCGACGCGATAGCCTTGTAAGGCATGGTAGCCCTTGAGATAAAGTAGAGGCATTGAAAACATAGATACCGCGGGGTCACGATTGACAGTCGCGCAGATGTCACACGCCGCCGCTTCCATAATGCTGGGGTCTGCGGCAAATGCCTCTTCGACCACTTCACGCACCGCCATCGCTGGCATTGAGGCCGTATTCAGCTTATTGGCAAGAATGTAGCTCAAGGCCGAGCTTAAACTATCATGCTTAATAATAGTGGCATGATAAAAACTAGCCAGCATCGGTTCTTGTTCTGACTGCTCGCGCGCCTCTTTGACTATGGCTTGCCACACTTTGAGTTTTTCGCAATGTTTCATCGTTGGTTGATCACCCTTCCTCATCCAATCTCTAGAGCGTCAATGTAGATTGCTAATAGGCTTTGTGCCTAATCATGAGCAATGAATTAGCGTTCTGCTTTTTTATCACGAGCCAGCAAATCTTGTGCTGCAACACGCGCATCTTTTCCTTGATACAGCACTTGATAGATTTGATCAACTATTGGCATTTCAACCTCCATGCGCGCCGCTAATAACCACACCTCTTTGGTGTTGCGATAACCTTCAACCACTTGGCCAATTTCTTGCTGCGCCGTATCCACATCTTTTCCTTGTCCCAGCGCCAAACCAAAGCGGCGGTTACGTGATTGGTTATCGGTGCAAGTGAGTACTAAGTCACCCAATCCGGCCATCCCCATAAAGGTTTCAGGCTGAGCACCTAACGCTGCACCCAAACGGCACATTTCGGCCAGACCGCGCGTAATCAATGCAGTACGCGCATTCGCACCAAAGCCAATCCCATCGGACATGCCAGCGCCAATCGCAATCACGTTTTTAACCGCACCACCTAGCTGCATACCAATAAAATCACTATTGGCGTAAACGCGGAAAGTTTTGCTGCAGTGAATTTTGCCTTGCAGATCTTCGACAAACTGCGCGTCAGGCGAAGCAACAGAAATTGCGGTAGGCATTCCCATCGCCAACTCTTTAGCAAAAGTCGGCCCAGATAACACTGCCAATGAATAGCGCTCGCCAATGGTGTCATAGGCCACATCCATCAGTAACCGGCCCGTTTCAGGTTCAAGCCCTTTGGTTGCCCAACAAATACGGGAATCATCACGTAAGTGAGGCTTTAAACTATTCATAACAAGGCCAAATACGTGGCTCGGAACTACAACCAACAAATCGCGGCTCGCTTGTACCGCTTTTTTCAAATCGGTTTCCACAATCAGCGAATCGGGAAAATCAATACCGGGTAAAAATTCTTGGTTAGCACGATCAGCGTCAAGACGAGCCATATGCTTAGCATCGTGTCCCCAAAGGACAACATTAGCACCGTTACGTGCTAAAGAAATCGCCAGAGATGTGCCGTAAGAACCCGCACCAACTACTGTCATGGTGATCGCTTTACCGTAAATACTGTTAGGATCTGTCATTGTTTCGTCCATTGCTATTCGTGTTGTCATGTTATACCTAAATTCCTTCCGATACAGCTTTCAATACGGAGTAACAAGGAACGGAGGTATTGGCATTCGAAATAAACAAAAAATGCACAACGCACCATCATTATCTGGGATGCTTTGTGCATTTTTTATCATCAAAGTCTGACGTGGAACGCCAACGTTAATGATCTCACGTCATTAACGATTAAGCTTCTGCTTGCTCGCCTTGAGTCGCTTGTTGTTGTAGGTAGTTCATGAACAATGCATCAAAGTTCACTGGTGCAAGGTTAAGTTGTGGGAATGTCCCTTTAACAACTAAGCTAGAAATTGTTTCACGTGCATATGGGAACAGAATGTTCGGGCAGAATGCACCTAAACAATGAGCAAGTTGACCCGCTTCCATTTTTTCAGCAGTAAAAATACCACCTTGTTGCACTTCGCATAAGAACGCGATTTCTTCCGCGTTTTTCACTGTCACCGTTAGGCGTAATACGACTTCATACACACCCTCACCCAGATCACGACTTTGAGTGTCAAGATCCAACTTCACATCTGGATTCCACTCTTTTTGGAACATAACAGGTGAGTTTGGCGCTTCAAAAGAGACATCTTTTAGAAAGATACGTTGAATTGCGAAATTTTGTTGTGCTGTTTGTTGTGCGGCTTCAGCCATGATTAAATCCTTAAATACTTACAAATTCAGTGTTGCTTTTAGACTAACCGAGCTGATTTCGAATGACTAGATGAGCTCACGATTACGTGGAAAACATCACAACTCTTAGCATCAAATGCTGGCTTTTCAGCCAGCACACTCAGTTCAAGATAACCGCGATCAGTGAATTATTTATTGCCACGAACCAATGGCAAGTTCGCTTCATTCCAAGCTACAAGACCATTTTTCAGTAAATTCACATTCTCAAACCCAGCTTTAGCAAGCAGGTTGGCACTCTCTTGCGCGGTTTGACCCGTTTTACATACCACAATGATTGGGTCAGACTTGTGCTTTTCAAGGCTAGCCAAGTTACCGGATTTAATATCTGACGGTAAAATGTGAACCGCATCGGTAATATGGCCTTTTTTAAATTCATCTTTCGTGCGGATATCGACAACAACACCGTTTTCACGATTCATTAAAAGCGTCGTTTGTGAAGCGGTGATCTCTTTATAGGCTGCCGTGGTTGATTTCACGATGCTTATGATTAAGGCGACGAGAATACCTACCCATGCCAAAGATAGAATCATATTGTGTTGGAAAAATTCGATGTACTCTTGCATATTCTGTGCTCTTGCAATGTGGGCTTAAAATCAGACAAGGAGTATAACGAGGTTGTCAGCCAGACGCGAGGGCTTACATTGCATAATAAGAAACTGTTGCCGTTTTTCAGCGCGCTCATCGCACTACAAGCGCGCAATCCACATCAGCTTAAAAGCTTAAGCTATCGGAAAAGGAAAAGCCGTCACGTTATCAATATGATCTTGGCCTAACGCCAGCATAATCAAGCGATCAATACCAAGCGCTACTCCTGAACATTCAGGTAAGCCAGCCTCTAACGCTGCTATCAAGTGGTAATCAATCGGCTGTTCGACCAGCCCCATCGTTTTACGCTTTTGGTTATCCGCTTCAAAACGAGCCAGTTGCTCTTGTGGGTTGTCCAGCTCATGAAAACCATTCGCAAGTTCAATCCCTTTGAAATAGACCTCAAAGCGATCCGCAACACGATGATCTTGCGGGTTAATCTTAGCTAGTGCCGCTTGTGATGCAGGAAAATCGTAAACAAAAACGGGTACCTGTTGACCAATTTCCGCCTCAACACCGACACTAAATAGCAGTTGCAGTAAGGTATCTCTATCCTCTTCTGGCTCAGCAATGTCACTTAGACCTAATCGGCTCGCAGCCGCTTTTAACTCGTCCATTGAGCCTTCTAACGGACAAACCCCAAGTACCTGCAAAAATGCTTGTTGGTAACTCATCTTCTGCGCCGATCCACACTGCAAAATAAGTTGCAGCAATTGATCCATCTCATCCATTAAATCATGGTGAGTAAAACCAACCCGATACCACTCTAACATCGTAAATTCTGGGTTGTGATAGCGGCCATTTTCCTCGTTGCGAAACGCTTTATTGATCTGATAAATCGAACCACTCCCCGCCGCCAAAAGTCGTTTCATATGAAACTCTGGGCTCGTCATTAAATAAAGTTGACGGCCATCAGCATACCCTGGGCCAACAAATTGGGTTTGGAAGGTTTGCAAATGAATGTCGGTTACCGTGGCATGACTCATGGCTGGTGTATCGACTTCCAATACATCTCGTAGTTCAAAGAAATGGCGGATCTGCTTGAGTAACTGAGCACGCTGTTTGAGTTGTGATATTGATGCGGTTGGCATCCAGTTTTTTCTATTCATGTTCTGGCACACATAAGTTTGGATGATATGAATTTTACTGACTTAAAGCGCAATTCCAAATTCTAACGTGATTATTATCACACAAAGAAAAATAAGTATGCTCGCGCTTGCACTTCCGAAGCAAAAACCTAACAGAATCAATTTTTTCCTTACACAGCTCTTCTACACTACCCGTACCACTTAAGGCTTACGAACCTTTAACTATAACAAGCGGATTTTCCGCATCACACACCGGAGGATAACTGTGCAAATTATCACCACAGATATCGCAGTCATCGGCGCAGGCGGCGCTGGTCTTCGCACTGCAATTGCAGCCGCTGAAGCAAACCCTGATTTAGAAGTTGCTCTGATTTCTAAAGTTTATCCTATGCGATCTCATACGGTTGCAGCGGAAGGAGGCTCAGCAGCAGTTATCAAGGAAGAAGATAGCCTTGACAACCACTTCAACGATACCGTTGGTGGGGGAGATTGGCTATGTGAACAGGATGTTGTTGAATATTTTGTAGCCAACTCGACCCGCGAGATGGTGCAAATGGAACAGTGGGGTTGCCCATGGAGCCGTAAAGAAAATGGCGAAGTCAACGTACGCCGTTTTGGAGGCATGAAAGTCGAACGCACTTGGTTTGCGGCTGACAAAACAGGCTTCCACATGCTTCACACCCTCTTCCAAACTTCAATGAAGTATCCACAAATTAATCGATTTGATGAGTATTTCGTGGTGGATCTACTTGTTGAAGATGGCGAAGTTCAAGGGCTTATCGCGATTCATATGTCCGAAGGTGAGCTAGTAACCATCAAAGCAAAATCTGTGGTATTAGCCACTGGTGGCGCGGGCCGTGTGTACCACTGCAACACCAACGGCGGCATTGTAACCGGTGATGGTATGGCGATGGCTTATCGTCATGGCGTCCCTCTACGCGATATGGAGTTCGTGCAATACCACCCAACTGGCCTACCTGGCACGGGTATTTTGATGACGGAAGGCTGCCGCGGTGAAGGTGGTATCATCGTCAATAAAAATGGCTATCGTTATCTGCAAGATTACGGTATGGGCCCAGAAACTCCAGTGGGTCAGCCTAAAAACAAATACATGGAACTCGGTCCTCGCGACAAAGTTTCTCAAGCTTTCTGGCATGAACAACAGAAAGGCAACACCATCAAACATCCGCTTGGTGATGTGGTGCTGCTTGATCTTCGCCACCTTGGTGAAGAGTACTTACAAGAGCGTTTGCCGTTTATCTGCGAATTGGCGAAAGCTTACGTCAACGTTGACCCAGCAAAAGAGCCGATCCCAATTCGTCCAACCGTACACTACACCATGGGTGGTATCGAAACGGATGGACAATGTGAAACGCGCATCAAAGGTCTGTTTGCTGTCGGCGAATGTGCCTCGGTTGGCTTGCATGGTGCAAACCGTTTGGGTTCTAACTCATTAGCTGAATTTGTGGTCTTTGGCCGCGTTGCGGGTGAAAGTGCAGTGAAACGCGCAGCGGAATTCAAAGGTTGGAACGATGAATCTATCGCCAAACAAGTCAAAGCCGTAGAAGAGCGTATTGCAGCGTTAATGAACCAAGAAGGTGATGAAAACTGGGCCACCATTCGCACTGAGATGGGTCACACCATGGAAGCGGGTTGTGGTATCTACCGCCAAGAAGATTTAATGCAAGCGACGATTGATAAAATCACCGAGCTAAAAGCACGCTACAAGAACATTAGCATTAAAGATAAAGGCAAAGTGTTCAACACCGACCTTCTGTACGCTATCGAAGTCGGTTATGGCCTTGAAGTGGCTGAAGCTATGGTTCACTCAGCTATCTTGCGTAAAGAATCTCGCGGTGCGCATCAGCGTTTAGACGAAGGTTGTACTGAGCGTGATGATGTGAACTACCTCAAGCACTCTTTAGCTTTCTATCAACCTGATGCCGCTCCAAGTATCGACTACAGCGCGGTTAAGATCACGAAATCTCAGCCGAAAGCTCGTCTCTATGGTGAAGCGGCAGAACAGGCTGCCGCTGCGGAAAAAGCGGCAGAAGAGAAAAGCGCAGAGGAGCAAAAATAATGTCAGCAAATCGCATTCAAAAAGTAGACATTTTGCGCTACGACCCAGAAAAAGATGCTAAGCCACACCTGCAAGCGTTTGAAGTTCCTTTTGATGACACCATGTCAGTGCTCGACGCAATTGGCTACATCAAAGATAACCTCGATAAGGATCTCTCTTATCGCTGGTCTTGCCGTATGGCGATCTGCGGTTCGTGTGGTGTGATGGTTAATGGCGTACCTAAATTGGCTTGTAAAAGCTTCCTGCGCGATTACCCTAATGGCGTGAAAATTGAACCTTTAGCCAACTTCCCAATTGAAAAAGATTTGATCGTGGATATGACTTCGTTTATCGAGCGTCTTGAAGCCATTAAACCCTACATCATTGGCAACGATCGCAAACCTGAAGATGGCACCAACTTACAAACGCCAGAGCAAATGGCCAAATACAAACAATTTGCTGGTTGTATTAACTGCGGTCTTTGCTACGCGGCCTGCCCTCAGTTTGGTTTGAACCCTGAGTTTATTGGTCCTGCAGCATTAACCCTTGCTCACCGCTACAACTTAGATAGCCGTGACCATGGTAAAGCCGAGCGTATGAAGCTTATCAATGGTGATAACGGTGCTTGGGGTTGTACCTTTGTTGGTTACTGCTCTGAAGTGTGTCCAAAACACGTTGATCCAGCAGCAGCCGTCAACCAAGGCAAAGTTGAATCTTCAATGGACTTCGTGATTGCCATGCTAAAACCTGACGGTTCACCAAAGAAAGTGGAGGGATAAGGATGAGTAACCGTAAACCTTACGTTCGTGAAATGACACGCACTTGGTGGAAAGATCACCCATTCTACCGCTTCTACATGTTGCGTGAAGCAACGGTACTGCCACTGATATTCTTTACCTTATTCCTTACCTTTGGCTTGGGCTGCTTGGTTAAAGGCCCTGAAGCATGGGAAGGCTGGCTAAGCTTTATGGCAAACCCAATTGTGGTCGCAATCAATATCGTCGCGTTGGCGGGGAGTTTGCTGCATGCACAAACCTTCTTTAGCATGATGCCGCAAGTGATGCCAATCCGCTTGAAAGGTAAGCTAATCGACAAGAAAATCATCGTATTAACTCAGTGGGCTGCGGTTGCGTTTATCTCACTGATTGTTCTCATCGTGGTGTAGGAGCTTATAGTCATGAACAACAATTATAAGGTAAATCGCACGCCAAAACGTTCTGATGAACCTATCTGGTGGGGGCTGTTTGGTGCCGGTGGAACATGGTTTGCGATGATTACCCCGATCACCATTCTCGTGTTGGGTATTTTAGCACCATTAGGCATTATCGATGCTGAAGCAATGAGTTATGAACGCGTTTCGAGTTTTGCGACTAGCATCATCGGCGCACTGTTTATCATTGGTACATTAGCCTTACCGATGTGGCATGCCATGCACCGTGTTCACCACGGTATGCATGACCTAAAATTCCACACCGGTTTAGTGGGTAAAATCGCTTGTTATGCGTTTGCTGGGCTGATTTCCGCGCTCGCTGTCGTTTTTATCTTTATGATTTAAAAATAGAAAAGTGATGACATCAAAGAGCTGCCTCGGCAGCTCTTTTTTATTACAGCACTCACTCAGCTTTGGAGCAATAAAAAAGGCCGCTTACCGAGCGACCTTCTTACTTACTTTAAGGTGATTATTTGACTCGACCTACGTATTCGCCAGAGCGGGTATCCACTTTGATCACTTCACCGATAGAGATGAACAGTGGCACACGTACCACAGCACCTGTGACCAACGTAGCAGGTTTACCACCCGTACCTTGCGTATCACCTTTCAAGCCTGGATCAGTTTCAGCCACTTCAAGTTCAACAAAGTTTGGTGGCGTTACCGCAATTGGGTTGCCGTTCCAAAGCGTCAACATGCAAGTGTTGTTTTCCACTAGCCATTTTGCGCTTTCACCCACCGCTTTATTATCCGCCGCAATTTGCTCGAATGTTTCATTATTCATAAAGTGGTAGAATTCGCCGTCGTTATAGAGATAATCAAGATCGATATCCATTACGTCAGCCGTTTCTACTGAATCACCTGACTTAAATGTTTTTTCCAACACTTTGCCAGAAAGAAGTTTACGGATTTTGACACGGTTGAAGGCTTGGCCTTTACCTGGTTTCACATATTCATTTTCGAGAATGACACAAGGCTCATTATCAAGCATAATTTTGAGACCGCCTTTAAATTCATTCGTGCTAACAGTAGCCATTTTTTCCTCTTACCATTCTTCGAGTTAAATTCAATGCCGCATATAATAACCCGAAAACTTGATTCTGTTGAGCAAAACTGGCTTCAACAATTAACGAATGCGATCTCAAACCCTGCCGAACTTCTCCAGCAGTTAGAGATTGATCCTGCCCTTTGGCAAAACGGGTTTGCCGCACGCAAACTCTTCGCACTACGAGTGCCACAAAGTTTTGTCGATCGCATGGAAAAAGGAAACCCTTACGATCCCCTGTTGCGTCAAGTTTTGCCACTCAATGAAGAGTTTGAATGGCATGATGGGTACTCAAATGATCCGCTTGATGAGCAAAACAATGCCATTCCGGGATTGCTGCATAAATACCGCAACCGAGTGCTAATGATAGTCAAAGGTGGTTGTGCAATTAACTGCCGTTACTGCTTTCGTCGTCATTTCCCCTACCAAGAGAATAAAGGCTCAAAGCAGGTGTGGCAGCAAAGCGTCGACTATATTGCCGCGCATCCCGAACTCAATGAGGTCATTTTATCGGGCGGTGATCCGTTAATGGCGAAAGATGAAGAACTGCGTTGGCTCATCGATGCAATCAGCAGCGTGCCTCATATTAAACGATTGCGTATTCACTCGCGCTTACCCGTGGTGATCCCCGCTCGAATCACCGATGCATTGTGTGATTTACTGCGTGAAACTCGCTTACAAGTCATTTTGGTGACGCACATTAACCATGCCAATGAAATCAATCTAGAATTCAAACAGCAGATGAGTCGTCTACGCGCCATCAATGTTACCTTACTCAACCAAGGTGTATTGTTAAAAGGTGTCAATGATAGCGTTGATGCGCAAGTCGCGCTCAGCGAAACGTTATTTGATGCAGGAATTTTGCCTTACTACTTGCATGTGCTGGATAAAGTGCAAGGCGCAGCGCACTTTTTTGTTAGTGATCAAAAAGCAAAAGAAATAATGGCAGGTGTCATTGAGCGAGTCTCGGGCTATCTTGTTGCTAAGCTAACTCGAGAAATCGGTGGCAGAGCCAGTAAAACGCCACTCGATCTGCATCTTGAGTAATTACAGAACTTCAAAGAGCGGTTCGGTGTCAATCAACGAACTCTTACCTTCATACTTTTGGGAAAACCATCATGCAATCTCTCGGACAATTTCTTGATCTTAGTCCATTCAGTTGGTCTGCATTATTGTGCTGTGCTATCAATGGGTTACTGATTGGCGTTGAACGCCAAACCCGCGGTAAACCTGTGGGTATTCGCACGTCAATATTAATTATCTCAGGGACTTATCTCTTTCTAGCGATGGCCGTATCACTGTCCCCTAACACCTTAGATCAAGCTCGCGTGCTTGGACAAATTATTACTGGGGTTGGTTTTTTAGGCGCAGGCGTGATGATGACTCAAGATGGGAAAATCCATGGCGTCACCTCGGCCGCTGTTATTTGGGTACTGGCATCACTGGGATTGATGATCGGTCTTGGTTACTTACAGCAATCCATCATTATCACGGTATTAGCATTGTGTGTGTTGTATGGCGTGGATAAGGTGGAAAATAGCTTTCAAAGTTTGCGCCGTGGTGTTCATCAACGCTTTCGTCGTCGTACATAAGGTGAAAAAAAGAGCAGCTTAATGCTGCTCTTTCGATTTCAATTCATCGGCTATTTAGCAAAGTTGATGATAGGAAAACACTTAAAGAAACCGTTATCCGCACAGTTAATTAGACCAACCTGAACACCTTCAATTTTTGTGGTTTTGTTGAACAAACCCACTTGCACTTTCGATGTATCAGAGAAGTTTGCTGCACCAACATCAACCATGGTATTACCTTCAGAGTAGTTCACTAGACTGACGTTAGCACCTTGTACATTGTTGGTCAGATTCACTACACCCACGTTAGCACCCACGGTTTGCCCTGTATTCCAGTTTAACAAACCGAGTGAAGCACCGGTCATCTCTTGATTGACTTTCGATGCCCCTAAAAGACCTAAATTTACACCCGTCGTAGAGTCAGTTTCAGATAATCCAACAACGGCGAGATCTAAGCCTTTAACTTCATTCACTTTACCGTAAAGAGCCGCAACACGAACACCTGATACCGCATTTTCATCCGGCGCATTGAAGTTATTGATGGAAGAAAACATAACTGGAGTGCCAGCCATCGCAACAGAAGAAGATAACGCAGCCACTACGGCTAGTGCTGAAAGTACTTTTTTCATAAAGATCTCCATTGACCAATGAAACCGTTAATATTGGGTTTGTTCACGCTATTTCACTCACATCATCACCAAATTGTGATCAGTGAAGAGACGAAGTCTAGAAGAGTCGGATCACTCAAACGTCAGGATTGAGCTAATTATGCGAAAAAAAACCGGAGGCAAGCTCCGGTTTCTTATTGAGAGAGGATGATTACATCATCCCTCCCATACCGCCCATGCCGCCCATATCAGGCATTGCCGCTTCTTTCTTCGGTAGCTCAGTCACCATAGCTTCTGTGGTGATCATAAGGCCCGCGACTGAAGCTGCGAACTGTAGCGCACTACGAGTCACTTTGGTTGGATCCAAAATACCCATGTCGATCATATCGCCATATTCACCCGTCGCAGCGTTGTAACCATAGTTACCTTCACCAGCGCGAACATTGTTAGCCACAACAGAATCCTCTTCGCCCGCGTTTTTCACGATTTGACGAATTGGTGCTTCCATCGCACGTAGTGCAACACGAATACCTACGTTTTGCTCTTCGTTGTCACCTTCAAGGCCCGCAACTTTAGCAGCCGCACGGATCAGTGCAACACCACCACCCGCAACCACGCCTTCTTCAACGGCTGCGCGAGTTGCATGCAGTGCATCTTCTACGCGATCTTTCTTCTCTTTCATTTCAACTTCAGTGGTTGCACCGACTTTGATCACTGCAACGCCACCTGCCAGTTTGGCCACGCGCTCTTGTAGTTTTTCTTTGTCGTAATCTGAAGTTGCGTCTTCAATTTGTTGACGAATTTGTGCAACGCGACCTTTAATGGCTTGCTCTTCACCTGCACCATCAATGATGGTGGTGTTTTCTTTAGTGATAGAGATGCGCTTCGCTTGGCCTAGATCTTCCAAGGTCACTTTTTCAAGCTCAAGACCGATCTCTTCAGAAATCACAGTACCGCCCGTTAGGGTAGCAATGTCTTGTAGCATCGCTTTACGGCGATCACCAAAACCAGGTGCTTTCACGGCAGCAACTTTTACAATGCCACGCATGTTGTTCACAACCAGCGTCGCCAATGCTTCACCTTCAACATCTTCCGCCACAATCAGTAGTGGACGAGAAGCTTTTGCTACCGCTTCAAGTGCAGGAAGCAGTTCGCGAATGTTAGAAATTTTCTTATCAACCAATAGGATGAATGGGCTATCTAGATCAACACTGCCCGCTTCTTGGTTATTAATGAAGTAAGGAGATAGGTAACCACGATCAAACTGCATACCTTCCACTACATCGAGTTCATCTTGCAGTGCTTGGCCTTCTTCAACAGTGATAACGCCATCTCGGCCCACTTTTTCCATCGCTTCAGCAATGATGTTACCCACGCTTGAATCCGAGTTCGCAGAAATAGTACCCACTTGCGCAATCGCTTTAGTGTCTGAACAAGGTACTGAAAGCTCTTTCAACGCTTCAACCGCCGCCACGACAGCTTTGTCGATGCCACGCTTAAGATCCATTGGGTTCATACCCGCTGCTACAGCTTTCAAGCCTTCAGTGATGATCGCTTGCGCTAATACCGTTGCGGTTGTCGTTCCGTCACCCGCTGCATCGTTAGCTTGAGAAGCAACTTCTTTCACCATTTGTGCACCCATGTTCTGGAATTTGTCTTCCAGTTCAATTTCACGCGCAACAGTGACACCATCTTTGGTGATAATAGGTGAACCAAACGATTTATCTATCACAACGTTACGGCCTTTAGGGCCAAGGGTGACTTTTACTGCATCGGCTAGAATATTAACGCCTTCTAGCATTTTAATACGTGCATCGTTACCAAATTTAACGTCTTTAGCAGCCATCTTTAATTTCCTTTTCTAAATTCTGTTTTAATCAATCGTTTTTGAATCAGAGCAAAAATTACTCAATGCTTACTCGACAATCGCCATGATGTCGTTTTCAGACATAATGAGCACTTCTTTACCGTCGATCTTTTCCGTTTTAGTACCGTAGCTTTCTGCAAAAATAACCGTATCACCTACTTTGACATCCAGCGGTTGTACCGAACCATTTTCAAGGATTCGGCCTTTGCCTACTGCTAAGATGACGCCGCGAGTCGATTTCTCTGCAGCGGAACCTGTTAGAACAATGCCACCAGCAGATTTAGATTCAACTTCTTGGCGTTCAACGATAACTCGGTCGTGTAATGGACGAATGTTCATCGGTCGTCTCTCCTGATTAGATTTTCCGTTAGGTTTATGAAAAGGCTGATTACTCAGCTCGTGAGTGATATGTGGGGGAGCAAGCAAGGGATCCCAAGGGGGGAAAGCGAAAATTTTGTGATCTATTTAACGAATTGATAGCGAATCTTGGTTCTGTGCTGACAAAAGTTACTAGCGGCTCATCCTGTATAGTCAATAATTTGCTTTATTAAGCTGCTTCTTCATAATAGATAAGGCAAACAGAGGAATGCGATGAAAACCATTGACCGAATACTTCAAACCATCAAACGCGATGGAGCGGTAACCGCTAAACGACTGGCCGACGACCTAGGAATTACCACCATGGGGGCTCGCCAGCACCTACAAAGTTTGGAAGATGATGGCATTGTGGCGTTTCATGATGTCAAAGTAAAAGTCGGACGCCCTACTCGACACTGGTCTTTGACACAACAAGGCCACGACCAATTTGCTGATCGGCATGGCGAGTTGATCATCCAAGTGATTGATGCTGTTGAGCACCTTTTTGGTAAAGAAGGACTAGCTAAAGTGGCGGCAGAGCGTGAAGCTCACACATTAGCACAGTATCAACAAGCATTAATTGATTGCCACAGTTTAGAAGAAAAACTAGCTAAGCTAGTGACGCTTCGTGAGCAAGAAGGCTATATGGCAGAGCTCATACCATCACCGAACGGTTACACTTTAATTGAGAACCATTGCCCTATCTGTAAAGCTGCGGCACGCTGCCCTAATCTGTGCCAATCTGAACTTAATATTTTCCAAACGTTGATCGGTGAGCAATATGTAGTTGAACGGAGCGAACACATTATTATGGGTGAGCGTCGCTGCCGTTATCAAATCACACCACGCTAAGATCGTCTCATTAGTAAGAAATGGCGATTTCGTTCCAACTCCTACCTTATTGATCGGTTATGCTTTCATTGTGTTGATAAAATAATCAACAGAGAAATAGTGTAAAGGAGAAAGATATGGAGCCCCCTCAAAAACAGGCCTTACCTTCTTTTGATGAGTTGGTTGAACTTGCCAAACATAATCCAGATGCCTTTACGCAACTGAAAAAAGATATCTGTGAAGAGATGATCCTCTCCTCTTCCAACAACATGCAAGACAGGTTATGGGCTCAGCAAAGTCACATTGACTTGGTGGTGAGCCAATGCAAAAACCCTGTCCATGCTAATGTTATGCTGATGCGTGAGCTCGGCGAACAGATGATGAAATTTAGAAATGCCTTAGATGGCGAATCGGCGCGCACTCAACCGAGCGCGACCATCATTCCATTTGTGCCGCGCCACAGCGACTGGCGTTAACCTCGCTATTTGAAGCTTTTTAAAACAACAGGAGGCATTGGCCTCCTGTTGTTTTATCAATTTGTTTTCTATCAAGTTTACTCAGGTTCAGGTCCGTAGCGGTTGCGGCTTTGCGTTCCCTTCATAAAACCACATTCGACTAAAATCCATGAGCCACAAACCAGTGCGACCAGCGATACCAATGACTCTGTCATACTGGCTTGAGTGGCAATCTCGGCACTAGCAAAAGGCATACTCATACGGCCTATCACCAAGGGGACATTAAGCAATAACCACCAAGCAGACTTATCTCTGTCATGCCAACGTTTTACCGTGATGGCCAAATCAGGCAGTAACACCACTAGCAAAAACAGCGGCAAGATCAGGTGCGTATAGGCAGGAAATATTTGGTTTGCAGCGAGTGCGAAGCCCATAATGGACGCGTAATAACAGAGATTCCACATCCAAAATACTTTGCGCCCGATGCGTCCTTGAAATGAAAATAGCAGTTCTTTAATTGACATCTTGTTACCTAAAATGGTTAATTTACAACCTTTTGGAAGCAATCTTTATCCATATCACGCACATTCACGGTCAGACTCCTGACTTGACTAGCTTGCTGTTGCAATACCGTCATTAATTGACGTGACAACTCTCTTTTTTGTTCAGGTGTCCGCCCTGACAGCAAATCAAAGCTGAGGTGAATAAAATCAACACTGTCGCCCTCTTCACCAATGCACCAATGGTGGCAGCGTAGCGCCCGTGATTTCACTGAGTCAGCGTCAAATAATCCGCAGCGAAGTGCGACTTGGTGAAGATCTTCCAATAACCCTTGAACATTCACACGTTCATCCACAGAGTTCGAGTATTCCATAACAAGGTTGGGCATACGAATTCCTTTTCTTCATTCATGAGCAAATTTCAACACTGGTGAGCCTTATTGGTATCACTAGCTTTTCTTTTAACAGCCACTAATAGCAATTAATCTCGTAAAATCCGAGCCATTATCGGCTATTCTGTCTATCTGATCACTGATAAGGGGTGTCACGCATTGCTTAAGATCCCATAAAGTCATGACTCGAATCATGATCTGACCGATTTTATCTGTTATATTCTTTCGCAATCACGTTTATTTTTGACATTCATTCATTTTAACTTTGATAGATAATGGAGATATTCCTATGCGTCATCCTGTAGTTATGGGTAACTGGAAACTAAACGGCAGCAAAGAGATGGTTGTTGAGCTGCTAAATGGTCTGAATGCAGAGCTTGAAGGCGTAACGGGTGTTGACGTAGCCGTTGCTCCACCAGCACTTTTTATTGACCTAGCAGAGCGCACTCTGACCGATGCGGGTAGCGCGATCATTCTGGGTGCCCAAAACAGCGACGTACACAACAGTGGCGCATTCACTGGCGATATGTCTCCAGCAATGCTGAAAGAATTCGGTGCAACACACATCATCATTGGTCACTCTGAGCGTCGTGAATACCACAACGAATCCGATGAATTTGTGGCGCAAAAATTTGCATTCCTAAAAGAAAATGGCCTAACACCAGTACTTTGTATCGGTGAATCTGAAGCACAAAACGAAGCTGGCGAAACAGTAGCCGTATGTGCACGTCAACTTGACGCTGTGATCAACACTCAAGGTGTTGAAGCGCTAGAAGGTGCGATCATCGCTTACGAACCAATCTGGGCGATCGGCACAGGTAAAGCAGCAACAGCAGATGATGCTCAACGTATTCACGCTGCCATTCGCGCGCACATTGCTGCAAAATCAGAAGCAGTCGCGAAGAATGTCGTTATCCAATACGGCGGTTCTGTAAAACCTGAAAATGCAGCAGCTTACTTCGCACAACCAGACATTGATGGTGCTCTAGTTGGCGGCGCAGCACTTGATGCGAAAAGCTTTGCAGCTATCGCAAAAGCAGCAGCTGAAGCGAAAAAAGCGTAATTATTCACACTAATTATCGTTAAGAAGGTCAGCATTTGCTGGCCTTTTTTGTTTCTTCACTCGCGTCACACTTCCCATCCCAGCAGCTATAGTCGCGATCGCCAGAATCAAGTATCCTAACGTTTTGCTTAACCTACGTTGCCAGTAATGCACGATAAACACGGCCTATTAACCGCCCCAATTCCAAATGTGCTCAGTCAAATGACGATCCCAATGATTTTTGGTTTGATCGCGATTTTGATGTTTAACTTGGTCGACACCTTTTTTATCTCACTGCTGGGCACCGAATCTCTTGCCGCCATCAGTTTTACCTTTCCCGTCACCTTTGCGGTTAACTGCATCACCATGGGAATTGGTATTGGACTTTCGACGAGTATTGGCCGCTTACTCGGTCAAGGTGACGCTAAAAATGCAGCGCGTTTTTCCAGTCACGGCGTGTTACTGGCTGTGGTGCTGGTGACATTTGCTTCAATTCTGGGTTTACTGACCATTAAGCCACTCTTCCTACTGCTTGGTGCCACTGACGATTTAATCCCTTTGATTGAGCAATACATGCAGGTTTGGTATTTGACCATTCCTTTGCTCGTTATTCCCATGGCTGGTAACAGCGCAATTCGAGCCACGGGTGACACCAAAACACCGGCTAAAATTATGATGCTCGCAGGTTGTATTAACGGTCTGCTCGATCCGCTGCTGATTTTTGGTTATGGCCCTTTCCCTGAATTAGGAATCCAAGGTGCTGCTATTGCCAGTGCATTCAGTTGGTTAGGCGCACTGTGTGGATCGCTATATGTCTTAATCAAAAGAGAAAAATTATTGGCATGGCCGTATTTTCCTACTTTATGGCATGATTGGCAGCAGATCTTAAAAGTGGGCACACCAGCGGCACTCTCCAATGCAATGAATCCACTCTCTGGCGCGCTATTAATGATGATGCTGGCCAGTCATGGCACGACTGCAGTAGCCGCTTACGGCGCCGCGCAGCGTATTGAGTCGATACTCATTTTGGTCTTGATGTCACTAACCTCAGCACTGACTCCCTTTATGGCACAAAACATCGGCGCAAAAAATATTGAGCGTAGCTTTGCTGGCCTGTTCCTAAGCATGCGTTTTTCTATCGTATTTCAATTGATGATTTTTGCGATGATGGTACCGCTGAGCATCCCTTTGTCAGCCCTATTTTCTCAAGAGCCCTCGGTGCGCGATCTATTGTGGCACTATTTGCTGGTGGTGCCACTGAGCTATGGCTTTCAAGGCATTGTGATGATGCTTGTATCTGGATTGAATGCATTGCATCAACCCATGCGCGCCTTTCAGTGGAGCGTGATGCGGCTATTTGTGTTCACTCTTCCTGCCGCGTGGTTAGGTTCGTATCTCTATGATGTCGAAGGGCTGTTTATCGGGATTGCCGCAGGCAATACCTTAGGTGGGCTGCTGGGTTATTACTACGCCCTGCGTCTAAAACGAACTTACCTGTTTCGCTAATGCTACCATTTATCTGGTTGAGCACGTCGTGGTGAACTAAATATAAAAAAGCCAGCATTCATGCTGGCTTTATCACTTAGAAGCATCGCCTTTCAGCGCGAGAAACTACTCTTCAATCTCGTCAAGGTCATCATCTAAGTCCATATCCACATTTAAAGGCTCAGGAGATAAAATAATACCCGTATTATCAGCGTACAAATAATCTTCAGGTAGGAAAGTGACGCCACCAAAATTGACAGGCACATCCACTTCACCGATACCTTGATTGGATGCTCCAACAGGAATAGAGGCGAGCGCTTGAATGCCGATGCTCATCTCTTCGAGTTCATCCACTTCGCGGACACAACCGTAAACAACGATGCCTTCCCACTCATTTTCTTCAGCAAGAGCGGCCAATTCTGCATCAATCAGCGCACGGCGCAGTGAACCACCACCATCAATTAACAGCACCCGTTCTAGCCCATCTTGCTCTAATACTTCACGGATTAAGCCATTATCTTCAAAACATTTAATCGTCGTAAGCTGGCCAGCAAAGGATGCGCTTCCACCAAAGTTACTAAACATTGGCTCCACCACATCGACTTGGTCGAGATAAATATCACATAACGCAGAGGTGTTGTATTCCATAATGGTTCTTCTCTTGCCGAAAATTATCTTCACCGAGTATATAGGGTCATTAAGTCATTGCAATGACAAGCGACAATTAACTCGTCAGAGTTTGAGCTATAACAATTCCAACAAACAACAAGTTGGTGATCAGTGAACATTTGACGATAGCGGGCATCATAGGTGCTATCTGCGCAGGTTGATCACTCACCCACACCGCTTTACTGTGTTTTACCACTACCACAATGCTCAACAAAAAGGGCAAACTTATCCACGTTGGGCTGCTTTGCATCACTAAATACCAAGCAAAAGCGGTCACCGCACCCGCCAATAGCATAAAGTGATATTGCTTGGCACGCGTTTGCCCAAGGCGTACGGCAACGGTTTTTTTACCGCAAACTGCATCATTTTCAATATCACGCATATTGTTGACATTGAGCACAGCGACCGCCAATAAGCCACAGCCTAACGCGGGTAAGAACAGGCTCGGTTCCACATGGCCGGTATGCAAGAAATAGGTTCCAGACACCCCAAGTAAACCAAAGAAAATGAATACGGATAAATCACCTAAGCCGACATAGCCGTAGGGTTTGTTACCGACCGTGTAAGCAATCGCGGCCACAATAGCGAGCACGCCCAGCCCGACAAAAGCCAGAATACTTTGCACACTATCCAGTGCATAAAAAATCAACACCAAACCCGAGATAACCGTCAATGTGATGTTAATCAGCATCGCTTGCTTCATATCATCGAGCGTCACCGCACCGGACTGAATCGCTCTGATTGGCCCTAAGCGAGCCTCATTATCCGTACCCTTGACCGCATCACCATAATCATTTGCAAGGTTGGATAAGATTTGTAATAAAGTTGCGGTAAGCAGAGCAAGCAGCGCTACTGGCAACGAAAAATGGCCCGATGAGAAAGCTAACGCGCTGCCCGTTAAAATAGAAACTAGCGCGAGAGGGAGCGTTTTAGGCCTGGCCGCATCAAGCCAGATATGGAGCGAATTCTTCATGCAAGGTCACTGCCGTTCAAAAAAGGGGTCAGTATATACTGTTCTGCTGGCGAGTATAACACGGCAATAAAAAGCCCGTCACTTTGGACGGGCTACAAACAGTGTACTGGCCATTCGATCAGCTAAAGAATAAAGCGGCTCAAATCTTCATTCTCGACTAACTCACCTAGGCGCTGCTTGACGTAGGCGGCATCGATAATCATTGAGGAGCCAGGCTTTTCTGTTGCATCAAATGAGATTTCATCCATCAAACGCTCCATCACGGTATGCAGGCGACGTGCGCCGATATTTTCCGTGGTTTCATTCACTTTCCACGCGGCTTCCGCAATTTGAGTGATGCCATCTTCAGTGAATTCAATGTGCACCTCTTCCGTCTTCATCAGCGCAATATACTGCTCGGTCAGAGAGGCTTTCGGCTCAGTCAAAATACGTTTAAAGTCATGGCTCGATAATGCTTCAAGTTCGACGCGAATCGGCAAGCGGCCTTGCAACTCGGGGATTAAATCAGAGGGCTTCGCCACTTGGAATGCACCCGACGTAATAAAGAGGATATGATCAGTTTTAACCATGCCGTGCTTAGTCGAGACGGTACTGCCCTCAATCAAAGGTAGCAAATCACGTTGTACCCCTTCACGCGACACATCTGGACCTGAGCTTTCGCCGCGTTTACAGATTTTGTCAATCTCATCGATGAAGACAATGCCGTTATTTTCAACATTAAAAATAGCTTGATCTTTCAGCTCTTCCTGATTGACCAATTTTGCCGCTTCTTCCTCAGTCAAAGCTTTGAAGGCCTCTTTGATTTTGAGTTTGCGTTTTTTCTTGGTATCCCCTGCAAGGTTCTGAAACAAACCTTGCAGCTGATTGGTCATCTCTTCCATGCCTGGAGGTGCCATAATTTCAACCCCCATTTGAGGGACAGCGACATTGATTTCAATCTCTTTGTCGTCGAGCTTTCCTTCACGCAACTTTTTACGGAAGATTTGGCGAGTGTTCGAGCTCTCTTCGCCCTTTTCATTCTCTCCCCAAGCATCACGAGCTGGCGGCAATAAAGCATCTAAAATACGCTCTTCTGCTTGCTCTTGCGCACGAAATTGCACTTTTTCCATCGCTTGCTGGTGAGTCATTTTTACCGCGACATCGGTTAAATCGCGAATAATGGTTTCCACTTCTTTACCAACATAACCCACTTCGGTAAATTTGGTCGCTTCCACTTTAATAAATGGTGCGTTGGCAAGTTTGGCGAGACGACGAGCAATTTCCGTTTTTCCCACCCCAGTTGGACCAATCATCAAAATGTTTTTCGGCGTTACTTCGGCGCGCAAGCTCTCTTCGAGCTGCATGCGACGCCAGCGATTACGCAGCGCAATCGCCACCGAACGTTTGGCTTTATCTTGACCAATAATATGGCGATTTAATTCGTGAACAATTTCACGTGGAGTCATTTCAGACATCAGATTTTCCTTAATTCTTTACCCTAACACTGTCTTTATTTTTCGGTGGTCACTGTTTGTTGCAGTAGCAATTCCGCCGGTATTTCTAGTTCTTCGATAGTGTGAAAATGGTTGGTAAACACGCAAATGTCGCCCGCAATTTTCAGTGCTTTTTCAGCGATTTCACGTGCATCTAAATCGGTATTTTCTAATAATGCGGTCGCCGCAGCTTGGGCAAAATTACCCCCCGAACCGATAGCAATCAGGTCGTTTTCTGGTTGAACAACGTCACCATTGCCCGTAATAATGAGTGATGCCGTTTCATCAGCCACCGCTAAAATCGCCTCTAGCTTACGCAGTGCTCGGTCACTACGCCAATCTTTTGCCAGCTCAACCGCGGCCTTAGTAAGATGACCTTGATGTATTTGCAGCTTACTTTCAAAGCGCTCAAACAAGGTAAACGCATCGGCTGTGCCACCTGCAAACCCTGCCAAGACTTGATTATTGTACAGACGGCGAACCTTGCGCGCGTTGCCTTTCATTACGGTATTACCGAGCGATACTTGTCCGTCACCGGCGATGACAACTTTATTATTACGACGTACAGAGACGATGGTAGTCACGACAGGACCTCTTATTTGTTTTCACGATGGAGTTAGCAAATATATGAGGATGGTTGGGGAAGATTTCAAGTCACAAAAAACACTCACCGCGAATCGATTGGATGCGGTGAGTGATCGCTCTTATTGTGGTTCAGTCCAAATGGCGCACGGCTCAATTTTAGCGCGTTGTAATTTATGCTCGTCACGCTGCGCATCACGCTTATATTTGTATGGACCTAATACCACGCGATACCAACTGCTGCCTTCCGTTTTTCGGATTTCACTTTTTAAACCCTGAAACGCGATATCAAGTTTACGGCTTTCAGCCTGTGCCGAGGTTTTGTACGCCCCACACTGCATGATATAAGGGATTTCAGACACTTTTTGTTCTTTGGCTACCACTTCCACTTCACGTTTCGGCAAGCTATCCACGTAATCCCATTTTTCCTCTGGAGGCGGTGGGATCACTTTCTCTGGCTTAGGTTTTGCGACTGGTTTTGTAGGAACCACAACCGCTTGAGGCGGCTCAGGATCACGGCTGAGTAAGAACAGCCCATAACCAAAACCGGAAACGAGCAACAGTGCCAATAAGCCACTACGCCAAGGTTTACGACGTGGAGCTGTTTTTTTCGGGGTCGGCTTTTTCGGACTACGACCGCGCCTTACATAATCTTTATTAGCCACAGAGAATTCAAAAGTTGATGGTTTGCGCCAATGTTAATGCAGTTTCCAACGACTTAATAGTGTTGAAAGAGTTGCAGCGCATCAAAAATGCGCTGCGTGTGGTTAGTTCAAACGAGGAGGTGCTGCGCTTTCTCGAATCACTAACTTGGTTTCTAATAGTCGAGAACCTGCGCCAACCTCTTGACCACGAAGAAGATCGAGCATCATGAGCATCGCTTGACGCCCTATCTCATAGCGCGGCTGTGAGATGGTCGTTAACGGTGGATCGCAGTAGAGCGCAAATTGAATATCATCAAATCCCACCACTGAAATATCTTGTGGAACGCGCAAACCCAATTTTTTGGCTTCCTTAATGACACCGATCGCCATACTGTCATTATGACTAAAAATGGCGGTGGGTGGCTCAGATAACGCCAATAATTGGCGCAGTGCTTTAGCCCCAGCTTCAAAAGTAAAATCACCATAAGTGCAATAATTAGGGTTCATGGTAATTCCTGCGCGGCGTAAAGCTTGTTGATAACCTTGATGGCGGAACTTACACAGCGTGGCCTCTGCTGGCCCCGATATTTGCGCGATGCGTTTGTGCCCGAGCTGCGTCAAATAGTTCACCGCTTCAAACGCTGAAGTAAGGTTATCAATATGTACCGTCGGCAACTCAAGTTCTGGCGCAAATTCACATGCCATGACCATAGGTGGCAGGTTTTTTTGCTCCGGCTTACTAACATCAAACGGCAAATCCGTTCCCAGCAACAACATGCCATCGGCCTGCTTAGTAAATACGAGGTTAACTAACGAACTTTCTCGCTTTTTCTGCTGACCACTATCACCCAACAGTACTAAATAACCATGTTCCATCGCCGCATCTTCGATGCCACGAATGATCTCTGTGAAGTAAGGGTCACAAATATCCGGCACGATAGCGACAATAGTTTTAGATTCATTACGACGTAAGTTGCGAGCGAGAGAATTTGGTGAGTAACCAGCTTCCAAAACAGCATCTTCGACACGCTTTCGCGTTGAAGATGATACTTTTTCAGGGTTCATCAACGCCCTAGATACTGTGGCGGTTGATACACCTGCAAGCTGGGCAACATCCTTCATTGTCGCCATAGAAATTAACCTCTTTAAAAGTTGTTACTGGGCTGAAATCACCCGTTGTTATGTTTATAAAATCCGGTTGTAAAATCTGGTTATCCATTTTGAACGCTGAGCTGTTATTCACAGCGGATATATGAGTGATAGTCTATTCATTTCCACCCAGAAAGTTACGGTCAGATTAACAAATTTTACATAATAAGCGTGAAGCCACTCACATTAGAGAGGATTAAATAGGCTGACAAAAATAACAGTAACCGTTTTAGCACTCGATTGCTTCAATATGTTACATCTCATTTCATCGAAAACGCTACTGAGGTTTAACTGAGATCTTGCGGTTCAATATCTAACGACCAGCGAATTTTCTTGGCTAATGGTAACAGTCCAATCGCAGGCTTAGCACTCATCAATAGTTTTTGCATTTTGGAGCGATGCTGAGTTTGCAGTAATAACTGCCAGCGATATTTGCCCGCTCTTTTCGCCAATGGGGCTGGGGTTGGCCCTAATACTAAGCACGAATCATCAAATAACGGATGCGCTTCTAACGTATGCCGAATTTGGCGTAAAAACTCTTCCACCATCGAAGCTTGGTTGGATTCCGCTTTAAACAGTGTGAGATAGGTGTAAGGTGGCAACATCGCTATTTTCCGCTCTTCTAACGCGGTTTCTGCAAAATGACGATAATCCTTTTGCAACAATGCTTGCAGCAAACTGTGTTCCGGGTGATGCGTTTGTAAAATCACTTCGCCGGGTTTACTCGCGCGCCCTGCTCGACCTGCCACTTGAGTAAATAGCTGCGCCAAGCGTTCGGCGGCGCGAAAATCACTGCTGTATAGCGAACCATCCACATCCAATAACGCTACTAAAGTCACATCGGGAAAATGGTGCCCTTTAGCAAGCATCTGCGTGCCAATTAAAATCTGATACTCACCTTGGCGAATCGATGATAAAGCACTTTCTAAACTGCCTTTACGACGCGTACTATCGCGATCAATACGCACCGTTTTATATTCGGGGAAAAGCTGCGCCAGTTGCGCTTCAAGTTGCTCGGTACCTACTCCAACCGTGACCAACTGAGTTGAACCACAACCTTGACACTGATGAACCACCGGACGTTGCGAGCCACAATGGTGACAACGCATGTCACTGCTGTATTGGTGAAAGGTATAGTACGCATCGCAACGTTTGCACTCGGCAATCCAACCGCATTCATGGCACATCAGCGCGGGCGAGAAGCCGCGCCGATTGAGAAACAGCATCACTTGGTTACCTGCGCTGAGGTGTTTTCTCATCTCAGCAATCAGCGGCGCTGATAAACCACTCTCTAAAAACAGGCCTTTCACATCCAACACTTTGTTTTTAGTAGGAACCGCTACGCCAGCACGCTGAGTTAAGCTTAAGTGATGATATTTGCCGCTCAATGCATTATGCAACGTTTCTAATGCTGGAGTGGCAGAACCGAGCACAATCGGGATCTGCTCAAGATTTGCACGCATTACCGCGACATCTCTTGCATGGTAGCGTAGGCTATCTTGCTGTTTATACGAAGCGTCGTGCTCTTCATCAACAATGATGATACCTAGGTCTGCAAAAGGCGTTAGCAGCGCTGAGCGAGTACCAATAATAATGCCCGCGATATTATCACGCGCCGCTAACCACGCGTTGAGGCGCTCGGTTTCATTGAGCCCCGAGTGGACCACGGCAACTGGCACATTAAATCGCTTACGAAAGCGGTTAATGGTTTGTGGTGTTAGACCAATCTCAGGCACCAGTACCAATGCCTGACGTCCTTTTTCTAAAACGGGCTTGATTAAGTTTAGATAAACTTCGGTTTTCCCTGAACCGGTGACCCCTTCAAGTAAATAGCATGCGAAATGGTGATGGCTATTAATTGAAGCAATCGCGATCGCTTGTTCTTGGTTGAGCTTGGGCTTTTCCACATCCGCTTCAACATTTTGCGGCCAAGCCGTCAGTGTCGGCCGTTTTTCCAGTGATTCTATCCAGCCTTTCTCTTGTAAGGTTTTGAGTACGCTGCTACCTACCTCTTCATCAATAAACAGTTGATGGGGCACAGCGCCAGACTCAAGCATCGTCATCACTTTGGCTTGCTTTACCGCTCGCCCGAATCCTTGTATGAGTTGATCGCGCCCACTGGGCGTCAGTTGCCACTCCACTAAGGTCGAAAAATCGGCCGCTTTCCCTTTGCGTAATGCGCCAGGCAAGGCATTAAATAGCGTGTCGCCTAATGGGTATTGATAAAATTGGCTACACCACAACAGCAATTGATAGAGTTTCTCTGGCCAGACTGGCTGGCTATCGAGCACCGCTTTTAGCGGCTTTAATTGATCGACTGAAAACTCAGACTCACTGACTATAGCGGTGACGATACCCACCAGAGTTTGCCGACCAAATGGCACCGACACTCGTCCACCAACAATCGGAAACAGATGACTTGGGATCTGATAATCAAACTGCTTATCCAATGGGATAGGTAAGGCAACGCGTGCAATGGTGGGGCGCATAATCGACCGTTCGTTCTACAAAAAATGTGAAAAGACAGTCTACTGGATGCGTCACCGAAATTCGAGCTTCGTCATTGGACAAAAATGTGGCGAAAATAGCGGCGAAATGGCTTGATCCACTGAAGAGGATTCATTAATATATCGCGCCTTGATGATATGGCTTCTTGCTTGATGTTAAGCAGTCAGCGGTATCAACATTTTTTTATTAACTACGTGTGGTGTCCGGCATAGATTCGGATAGCGACGCGGCCCAATTTGAGGTTATCCCATGAAAGCTGGTATCCATCCAGAGTACAAAGCAGTTAGCGCGACTTGTTCTTGCGGCAACTCTTTCGAGTTCAGCTCAACGCTAGGCAAAGATTCTATCCACCTAGACGTGTGTGACAAATGTCACCCATTCTACACTGGTAAGCAACGTATCGTTGATACTGGCGGCCGTGTAGATCGCTTCAACAAGCGTTTCGGTGCTCTTTCTAGCAAATAATCTCTTTTTTGCTAGAAAATTAAAAAAGGATGCTTCGGCATCCTTTTTTGTTGGCATTTTTTGTATAGTTGTCAGTACGCACTGGTCTTATCTGCGACATTTTCTCCATTTTTTGATGAAGCACGTCAGGTTCCCGCCTAGGAAGTTTGAGCGACATCCATTAGAATTATGGACCTTTTCCAATCCAACACGAGCACTTATACCTATGTCTGATGACACTCACCAAGAATTAACGGCAGAAGAACAATTTCGCCAACGCGCACTCGATTACCATGCTTACCCAACCGCGGGTAAAATTGCCATTTCATTAACTAAGCCTGCCGACTCGGCTGAAGACCTTGCTCTAGCTTACAGCCCGGGCGTTGCTGAACCGGTTCGTGAAATCGCACAGAACATCGACAACGTTTATAAATACACTGCGAAAGGCAACACCGTCGCTGTGATCTCAAACGGCACGGCTATTCTTGGTTTAGGTAACTTAGGTCCGATGGCTTCCAAGCCCGTCATGGAAGGAAAAGCGCTACTGTTTAAACGCTTTGCTGGGCTTGATTCAATTGATATTGAAGTAAAACACCGCACAATCGATGAATTTGTCGATACGGTTGCCAACATCGCCGACACCTTTGGCGGCATCAACTTAGAAGATATCAAAGCACCAGATTGCTTTGAGATTGAACGCCGTTTGATCGAGCGCTGTAATGTGCCTGTTTTCCATGACGATCAACACGGCACTGCGATTGTTACCGCAGCTGGCATGCTCAATGCGATTGAACTGCAAGGCAAGAAACTCAACGAATGCACTATCGTCTGTCTTGGCGCTGGCGCAGCAGCCACCGCTTGCATGGAACTACTGATTAAGTGCGGCGCAATGCGTGAAAAAATCTACATGCTTGATCGCAAAGGTGTGATTCATACTCGTCGCGATGACATCAATGAATATAAGCAGTTGTTTGCTAATAACACCGACAAACGCACACTGGAAGATGTGATTGAAGGCGCTGACTTATTCCTAGGTGTGTCAGGCCCCAACCTGCTGCCTGCCGAAGCGCTAAAATTAATGGCCGATAAACCGATCGTATTTGCTTGCTCAAACCCGGATCCAGAAATTAAACCGGAACTCGCACGCGCGGTACGTGATGATTTAATTCTAGGCACAGGTCGTAGCGATTATCCAAACCAAGTCAACAACGTGTTGTGCTTCCCATTTATTTTCCGTGGCGCTTTGGATGTCCGTGCTAGTGAAATTAATGACCAAATGAAGCTAGCCGCAGTTGAGGCGATACGTGAACTGGCTAAAGAAGAAGTGCCGGCTGAAGTGTTGAAAGCCGCAGGCGTAAAAGCATTAAGTTTCGGCCCTGAATACATCATTCCAAAACCGATGGACCCACGCCTACTGCCTCGTGTTGCTAAAGCGGTTGCTCAAGCAGCGGTTGACTCTGGCGTCGCTCGAATCGAGATTCCTGTCAATTACATGCAAGAATAATCACAAGCTTGAGCGGCTAAATGCCTCGCTCGAAAAAAAACCGCTGACTTTCAGCGGTTTTTTTATATTCTGAGACACAGAGCCAAAGTCACAATGGCAACTTACCCAGTATCCTCTCTATTTTATCTCGTTGTACCGCAATTACGCGCTACACTTCTTCATCATCATACGCTTCAAATTCAATGCCCATGGCGGTCATTAATGCTTTTGCTTCCGTCGGAATATCGTCTGGACGATCTTTTCTCAAATCTTCGTCGGTCGGTAAAGGTTGACCGGTATAAGCATGCAAGAAGGCTTCACACAGCAGCTCACTGTTCGTTGCGTGGCGTAAGTTATTGATTTGACGGCGAGTGCGCTCATCAGTTAATACTTTCAACACTTTCAATGGGATTGAAACGGTGATTTTTTTGACTTGCTCACTCTTCTTCCCATGTTCAGCATATGGGCTAATGTATTCCCCATTCCAGTCTGCCATTGCGCACCTTCGTTATCGTAATTGGTCGTTAAAAATTTGAAAGTTGGATTTTAGCGGGATTTACCGCCACAAGCAAAGACATATAGACGTCTAGATATATTGACGTCTTCTTTTGAGTTCAGTAAAGTGTGCCATTATCGACAAAGAGATACCCGAAATACTTGAAATTTCAGCAGAGCGGCAAGTCAAGACAGCCAGACTATGTGATTGAAGTAGGCGAATCTAACCAACATCGCAGCAACTTCAAGTTAGAAAGGGGATAGCAATCTCACGCACTATCGGATATAGCTAATACTCGAGACAATGGACGTTGCCCTTTCGTTGTCCCCAGATAAAGCAGGAACCCCTCAATAAAAGTCAGTTTATTGAGTTTAATTAAGTAAGGAAACCGTCATGACCACTCGCAAGCCAGCCACCATCGCCGTTAGAACCGGTATTGAATCCGACTCTCAATATCATGCTGTTGTGCCTCCAATTTATCTTTCGACAAATTATAGCTTTCCTGCGTTTGGTGAAGTGCCTAAATACGATTACACACGCTCTGGCAACCCAAATCGAGGTCTGCTCGAAAAAGCGTTGTTTGAACTCGAATCGGGTCAAGGCGCAGTGGTGACTAACTGTGGCACTTCGGCGCTGAATCTATGGGTTTCCGCCTTTTTAAGTCCTGACGATCTGATCGTGGCCCCGCATGACTGTTACGGTGGCACATATCGCCTGTTTAATACACGCGCCAAAAAAGGCGATTTTAAGACACTCTTTATTGATCAATCCGATCCAAACGCTTTGCAGGCCGCTTTGGCGAAAAAACCCAAATTGGTACTCATTGAAACCCCATCCAACCCATTAGTTCGCGTGGTAGATATTGCTGATATTTGCCAACAAGCACACGCCGTCGGTGCATTAGTGGCGGTTGACAACACCTTCTTAACGCCAGTATTTCAAAAACCATTAGAGTTGGGCGCAGATTTTGTCATCCACTCCACCACCAAATTCATCAACGGCCACTCCGATGTGATTGGCGGAGTTGTTATCACCAAAACAGAGCAGCACGCTGAAGAGCTAGCATGGTGGGGCAACTGCCTTGGCTCAACGGGAACCCCTTTTGATAGCTATATGACGCTGCGTGGCATTCGTACCTTAGGCGCAAGAATGCGCGTCCATGAGGAAAGCTCACGTGCCATTTTGGACTATCTGCAAAGCGAAGCCTTAGTAAAGGTCATTTATCACCCGAGTTTGCCAGAGCATCCTGGCCATGAGATAGCGAAAAAGCAGCAATCTGGCTTTGGCTCTATGCTCAGTTTTGAGTTTGCGGGCAGCTTTGAACAGCTCAAATATTTTGTCTCTCAGTTAACATTATTCTCACTGGCAGAATCATTAGGAGGCGTGGAGAGCTTAATCTGCCACCCCGCTTCGATGACTCACCGAGCGATGGGCGAAGAAGCGTTGGCCGAAGCCGGTGTTTCACAGCAGCTATTACGCCTATCGGTCGGCTTAGAAGATGCCCAAGATTTGATTGACGATCTCGCGCAAGCCTTTGCTAAAGCGAAGGAGGCCTATTAATGACTGCCCTACGTCAATTGCACAAGTTTGGCGGTAGCAGCCTTGCCGATCCTGAATGCTACAAACGGGTCGTTAATATCTTAAAAGAGTATTCTCAAGCTGATGATTTGGTGGTGGTTTCTGCCGCAGGAAAAACCACCAATCGTTTAATCGAATTTCTCGACGCTCTCAATAAAGATGGCCGAGTGGCCCATGAGAACTTGCAATCGGTCCGTCAGTACCAAATCGATTTAATCAACGCGCTGCTCGATGAAGATGCAGCGCAACCGCTCATCACTTTACTCACCAACGAAATTCGCACTTTGGGTCAGCTTTGCGCGCCCCTATCGCCAGCTCAACAAGCGGCGGTACTTGGCCATGGTGAAGTGTGGTCATCACGCTTATTGGCGGCGTTACTCAATCAACATAATCTTGCGGCTGTGGCACAAGACGCCCGCGAATTTCTTCGCGCGCAAGCAGGCACACAACCGGAAGTGGATCGCGCTCGCTCCTACCCTTTGCTGAAAGAAATTTTGGCACAACACGCGCATCACCGAGTGATCATCACAGGCTTTATGGCTCGCAGTGAACACGGTGATACTGTGCTACTTGGGCGCAATGGTTCCGATTACTCCGCCACTATGATCGGTGCACTTGCGGAAGTAAACCGAGTAACGATTTGGAGTGATGTGGCCGGTGTTTATAGCGCCGACCCGCGTATTGTCAGTGATGCCTGTTTACTGCCGCTACTGCGTTTGGACGAAACCAACGAGTTAGCGCGCCTTGCCGCCCCAGTATTACACAGCCGAACTTTGCAGCCCGTGGCGCAAAGCACCATGGATTTGCACTTGCGCTGCAGTTATCAACCCGAAGCAGGATCGACTCGTATTGAGCGTGTATTGGCATCGGGACGCGGTGCCAAAATCATTACTTCACTTGATGATGTGCTGTTGGTTGAGCTTAATTTTGCTCACGGGCATGACTTCCAGCGCCTACAAAACGATGTGCTGCGCAGCTTGCGTCGTGCTCAACTCGAACCGCTAGCTTTCGATACTCAAGCCGATCAACACCAACTGCGCCTTGCCTATACTGCTGAGATTTCAGGTGGAGCCCTAGCCCATCTGCAAGATGCCGCTTTTGAAGCGGAAATTAAACTCAAAGAAGGCTTTTCATTAGTGGGGGCTGTGGGTGCGGGAGTGACGAAAAACCCCAATCACTGCTACGGCTTTTATCAACAGCTACGTTCATCACCGATCGAGTTTATCTGTGAAGCCGAATCTGGGCTGAGTTTAGTCGCGGTACTGCGTAAAACGCCGATCACCCCCTTAGTGGTGGGTATGCATAACCAACTATTTCAGGCGCAAAAACGGGTCGCACTGGCACTGTGTGGCAAAGGCAACATTGGTTCGAGTTGGTTAAAACTCTTTGCTGAACAAAAATCAGAGTTAGAAAAACGCCATGGCATGAACTTCGAGTTGGTCGCGGTGGTCGATAGCCAAACCTATTGGTTTGATGAGCAAGGGATTGATGCAGCATCGGTTTTAAAGCATTTTGACGATGAAGCGATTGCCAGTGAAGGAATGACTTGGCTCCAACGATTAAGCAATATTCAAGGATATGACGAAGCGGTTGTGCTCGATGTAACCGCAAGCAAAGAACTGGCTGATCACTACCTCAACATTGCTGAAAATGGGATGCACCTCATCTCAGCGAATAAAGTCGCGGGCTCTTCCTCTAGCGTCGATTACCACCAAATAAAAGAAGCGTTCGCGAAAATTAGCCGCCATTGGCTCTACAACGCGACGGTTGGCGCAGGCTTACCCATTAACCACACGGTACGTGATTTGCGTGAAAGCGGCGATGAAATCGTCGCCCTCTCTGGTATTTTCTCTGGCACTTTATCTTGGTTATTTCAGCAATTCGACGGCTCAATACCGTTTAGCGAACTGGTCGATTTAGCATGGCAACAAGGACTTACCGAGCCTGACCCGCGCAGCGATCTGGATGGTTCAGACGTAATGCGCAAACTAGTGATCCTAGCCCGTGAAGCGGGATTACATATCGAACCGGAAAATGTCAAAGTTGAATCACTGGTTCCTGATGAGCTCAAGCACCTCTCACTGGATGACTTTTTAGACAAAGGCCAACTGCTGAGTGAAAAATTAGCAGAGAGACTAACCAAAGCACAACGTGAAGATAAAGTGCTACGCTATGTCGCAAGGCTTGAGAAAAATGGCAAAGCAACGGTCGGGGTTGAAGCTTTAGAGCGTGAACACGCTTTGGCTAACCTTTTACCTTGTGACAACATTTTTGCTATCGAGAGTAAATGGTATCGCGATAACCCGTTAGTGATTCGTGGTCCGGGCGCTGGTAGAGAAGTGACAGCAGGAGCTATCCAATCGGACCTCAACTTGCTGTCAAGCTTGCTGTAACACTCCAGCTTATTCCAGATTAAGGGGCCACTAGGCTCCTTAATTTAACTGCGAAAGGATGATATTAGGTCATGCATACCGAGGTTGAGCATGACTTGAAGGTCACTCACAATCAACATGAATAATATTCATAATTACAGTGTTGACATTAAATGCTATTCAATACATTCTGTGGACATATAGACGTCTAAACGTCAACTTAAGGAATGATAGATTGGCGGAAGAACGCCACAGGGAGAAATAAAATGGGATACACGCACGCCGGTCATATTGATGCACTCAACCAGAACGTGGCTGAGCTATCAGATAATATCAATGTCTCATTTGAGTTTTTTCCACCCAGCTCAGCGCAAATGGAAGAGACATTGTGGAATTCCGTTCACCGTTTAAAAACCCTACAACCTAAATTTGTTTCTGTGACTTACGGAGCAAACTCTGGCGAGCGCGACCGCACCCATTCGATCATTAAAGAGATTAAAGATCAAACTGGCCTTATTGCAGCACCGCACCTCACTTGCATCGATGCCTCTCGCGATGAGCTGATTCAGATTGCCGATGACTACTGGCACAACGGCATCCAGAACATAGTTGCACTGCGTGGCGATATCCCCGCTGGTGGCGGCAAACCAGAAATGTATGCTTCCGACTTAGTGACTCTACTCAAATCTCGCCATGATTTTGATATTTCTGTCGCGGCATTTCCAGAAGTCCACCCTGAAGCGAAAAGCGCGCAATCCGATCTGGTCAATCTAAAACGCAAAATTGATGCAGGTGCAAACCGCGCAATTACTCAATTCTTTTTTGATGTTGAAAGCTACTTACGATTTCGCGACCGCTGTGTAGCCGCTGGTATTGATGCTGAAATTGTACCGGGCATTCTACCGGTATCAAACTTTAAACAAGCTTCTCGCTTTGCCGCGCAAAACAACGTTAAAGTCCCCGGATGGATGGCGAAACAATTTAATGGATTAGATGATGACCCAACCACACGCCAGCTCGTGGGTGCAAGCCAAGCAATTGACATGGTTCGCATTTTAAGCCGTGAAGGTGTCAAAGACTTCCATTTCTATACGCTCAATCGCGCTGAAATGACCTACGCATTGTGCCATACGTTGGGCGTAAGACCGAAAGCATAAACTTTCTCTGCACTCATAACGCTATTATTGGTAAATGTTGTTCGTGATAAAACGCGATGATTGATTAAAAGTAACGCCGACTTGATGTCGGCGTTGTGGTATCACTTAAGCGAGCAGATTATTCCACGTCGTCCATTTTACCAAGTAAGCTACGAATACGATCTTGCCATGCACTCTGCTCTTGCTCCATTTGTTGCGCTTTTTGCTCAAGCTCTTCACGCGCTACTTTTAGCTCATTCGCTTCATTCACGAGCTGCTGTTTCTCTTCTTTAAGCTCTTCCACTTCCATTTGTAGAAGTGCGATGGTGTCAACTGCGGTTTGAATTTTTGCTTCTAGTAGTTCTAATACTTCAAAAGACATGGTGCATACCCTTAGTTATTCGGTTGAGGTGAACAAAATTTCACTTATTGGTTCATTCTACTCAGCACAGCGCTCAGAAACACTCACTATATGCAAATTTTCTCGCTATTTGGCTAAAAAATCGGCTCAACTTAACCGTCAACTCACTTAAGCGCCAAGCCTAGGCCGAAAAACACTTTATCTGGCCATGGATTTGCTCAATTTGAGGCTTAGCTTTGATCAAGTGCAATCCTTGTGAACTAAAAAAGCAAACGTTTACTATTTGATATGCTAAAATTCCCGCCGAAATTTCCTATTCCCTTTTCTTTGGAGCTAGCATGAAACGCGATTTAGCAATGGCATTCTCTCGAGTCACTGAAGGTGCCGCACTGGCAGGTTACAAATGGCTTGGCCGAGGCGATAAAAATGCGGCCGATGGCGCAGCGGTAGAAGTCATGCGCAACCTACTCAATAAAACCGACATCCAAGGTGAAATTGTAATCGGTGAAGGCGAAATTGACGATGCTCCAATGCTCTACATTGGCGAGCTTGTTGGCCTTGGTGGCGATGCGGTTGATATCGCAGTGGATCCTATTGAAGGTACACGTATGACGGCAATGGGCCAGTCAAACGCATTGGCTGTTTTGGCGGCTGGCGAAAAAGGCAGCTTCCTTAAAGCACCTGATATGTACATGGAAAAATTGGTGGTTGGCCCCGGCGCTAAAGGGTGCATTGACCTCAATAAGCCTTTAAAAGAGAATTTAGAAAATATCGCCGCCGCGCTGAATAAACCATTAAACACTCTAGTTGTGATCACCTTAGCGAAACCTCGCCATGATGCCACCATAGCGCAGATGCAAGAGATGGGTGTTCGCGTGTTTGCTGTGCCAGATGGCGATGTCGCCGCCTCGATCCTAACTTGTATGCCTGATAGTGAAGTCGACGTGATGTACTGCATCGGCGGTGCACCTGAAGGAGTGGTTTCAGCCGCGGTCATCCGAGCTCTAGATGGTGACATGCATGGCCGTCTACTACCACGTCATGAAGTCAAAGGCGATACGGAAGAAAACCGCATTTACGGTGCAAAAGAGTTAGCTCGCTGCGCGGAAATGGGTGTCGAAGCTGGCATAGTGTTGAAAATGGAAGAGATGGCCCGCAGTGATAACGTCATTTTCTCAGCTACTGGTATCACCAAAGGGGATCTGCTGGAAGGTATTACCCGCAAAGGCAACATCGCCACCACAGAAACGCTATTAATTCGTGGCCGCTGTCGTACCATTCGCCGTATTAAATCAATTCACTACTTAGAGCGTAAAGACCCAGAAGTGCGCGCGATCATTTTGTAATCCGCCAGTGCTTTGCTCTGTTTTATTTTAAAGACAAAGCATAGAGAGACAAAAAAGACCGCAATGCGGTCTTTTTTACTTAATCACTTTATACCGAGATGGAAGAAGTGATTAGAATAACTCTTCAGCCACTTTATACAAATCAGTGCGAACTGGACGCTTCATATTTTCAATTGCGTCGATAATATCGTGGTGAACCAACTGCTCTTTCTGAATACCAACACAACGACCACCGTGGCCATCAAGCAGTAAATGTACTGCAAAATTACCCATGCGTGACGCAAGAACACGGTCAAACGCCGTCGGGCGACCACCGCGTTGAATATGACCCAGCACGGTAGCGCGAGTTTCACGTCCCGTTGCTTTTTCAATTTCTTTCGCCAGTTGGTTAGCATCCATCATCAACTCAGTCAGTGCAATAATGGCGTGTTTCTTACCTTTCTTAATACCGTCTTGAACATTTGCAATCAGTTGCTCCATATTCAGGCCAGTTTCAGGGGTGATGATGTATTCACAACCGCCTGCAATCGCCGACATCAGAGTCAAATCACCGCAATGACGACCCATAATTTCAACAATAGAAATACGTTGATGAGAAGAGGAAGTATCACGTAAACGGTCAATCGCATCGATAACCGTATTTAATGCTGTTAAGTAGCCAATGGTGTAATCGGTACCAGCAATGTCGTTATCAATCGTGCCTGGTAAACCAACGCATGGAAAACCCATTTCGGTCAGCTTTTTCGCACCCATGTAAGAACCGTCACCGCCGATGACAACTAAAGCATCAATACCATGCTTTCTTAGGTTTTCGATCGCTTTTTCACGTACTGCGACTTCACGAAATTCAGGGAAACGCGCAGAACCTAGGAAAGTACCACCTTTATTGATAACGTCAGAAACGCTTGAACGATCCAATTTTTTAATGCGATCTTCATAAAGACCAAGGTAGCCATCGTAAATACCAAATACTTCCAAATCAGCACCGAGTGCCGTACGAACAACACCACGGATTGCTGCGTTCATGCCAGGTGCGTCACCGCCACTAGTCAAAACACCGATCTTCTTAATCATGCTCACCCTCGATTTTTTGGGAACTTAATACTAATTTTTTACGCTGTCCGTTAGCGATAAAACCGACAGCAAAATCTTTCTAATCTGTGCATAATGTTACCTTTCCTAAAGAGGAATACTACTGTTATTTGCACGAAATTATGTAAGTTTGCTACTTATGTAAGAGTATTACAGTTTTGAGTTAATGCTTTGTTGATTCATATCAGAATCAGGCTTATTTATTGTTCTTAAAAAGATAGTTAATAAGCGCGTTTTTGTCGCTACCACCCTTGTGATTTTTGCTTTTTTTCTGGTCCAAACACCACAGAATAAGGATCTTGGTGGATTAATACATCAGCTCCTGGGAAAGCCTCGAGTAGCTTATCTTCCACCTCATCGGAAATGCGATGCGCCTCAATCAAGCGGATATTGTCATCTAGTTCCAGATGTAACTGAATGAATCTTACAGGTCCAGACATGCGAGTTCTTAATTGATGCACACCCAACACACCAGCCACAGAAAGACATTCTGTGCGGATTTTCTTCAATTCCTCATCAGGTAACTTACGATCCAATAAGGTCTGAATGGCCTCTTGTACCATACGAAAAGCACTGTAAAGAATATAAACGCCAATGCCGATCGCAAAGATGGCATCGGCCTGTTTAAAGCCAAACCAGCTCAATATAAGCGCGATCATAATCGCCGCATTCATGAACAGATCGGTTTGGTAATGCAATGAATCCGCGGCAATGGCTTGGCTGCCCGTTTTTTTCACGACATGCTTTTGGAACAACACTAAGCCAAAAGTCACTAGCATTGCAAACAGGCTGACATAAACGCCATATTCAGGAGAAGTTAATTCGTGTGGGCGGAAAAAACGGTCAACCCCATTGAGGATAAGAAAACAGGCCGAGCCTGAAATGAACATCGCTTGGGCAAGAGCCGCAAGCGATTCCGCCTTACCATGACCAAAGGCGTGCTCTTTATCTGCGGGCTGCAGTGCGTAACGCACCACAATTAAATTGACCACGGAAGCGGCAATATCAAGTAAGGAATCAATCAAGGATGCGAGTAGGCTGACCGAGCCAGTAACCCACCAAGCGATCACTTTTACTATCAGCAACAATGAGGCTACAAGGGTTGCTGTCCAGGCAGCAAGCGTAACAAGGCGTGCGTATTCTTGTTTCATATCACTAAAATCAGCTTGAGAATGAGCAGGTAGTATACCTTCTCAAATTAAGAATGAATATGACACAAAAATGAACAGGCCTCACCCGAGGCCTATTATCAATGATTAGCGGTTATCAATGACTAGCTATTTTTTTTCATGTGCTTAGGACCATTTTCCATGCACTTCTGCATGCGATCTTGTTGTAGCGTTTGCAGTTTTGCTTTTTGTTCCGGAGTTAGCACACTCATCATGTCATGACGTTTTTCTAGCATCTTGACACGGTGAGCGACCTGTTGATCGACCATCTCTTTGGCTAGTTCATTTGCCGCTGCCGCATCAAAGTTCTCAGCGAGCACGAGAGCCTGTACTTTGTCATGGTGCGCTTTCATTTTCGCTTGGCGTTGACCTTTGTGCTCACCCTTCATCGCTTCGCGATTCGCCTCACGCATTCCTTTCAACTTTGCTTGTTGATCAGACGTCAAATCAAGCTGCTGCATCATGCCGCGATCAAAACCGCCACACTCATCATTTGGACCTTTATGCTGCTCTTTACCACCAAATGCAAAGACGCTTGCTGTGCTAAGAGTCAGAGGAAGTATCACCGCCGCAAGTACTAATTTTTTTGCCATTTTCATCATCTATTCCTTCACTAAGTGGATTCTAACAAGCTGTATTCACAGCGCTTGAGTGTAGAATAGGGCCTGTACGGTAAAGCAACGTATAGTGAGCGTAAAGAATCGTAAAGAGCTTACCGCTCACTGAATATCTTGCCTATTTCGCAGTAAACTGTACCCATAACTTCCCCAACGACGAGGCGACACATGGCGCATATTCTTCTGATTGATGATGATACTGAGCTCACCAGCTTACTAAAAGAAGTCTTGAGCTATGAAGGCTTCGATGTCTCTGAAGCGAATGATGGAGAGAGCGGGCTCGCGGCCATTCATGATCGCATTGATCTTGTCTTACTCGATGTAATGATGCCTAAGCTTAATGGGATGGAAACGCTGAAAAAGTTACGTGAAAACTGGCATACCCCGGTATTAATGCTCACCGCCAAAGGAGAGGAGATCGATCGCGTCATCGGTCTAGAACTCGGCGCGGATGACTATTTACCGAAGCCTTTCAGTGACCGAGAGCTGCTGGCACGCATTCGCGCGATTTTGCGCCGAACCCAAACCAGCAATGGCACCAAACATAATGAAGTCATTGAGTGCCAAGATATTCAAGTATACCCCAGCAAGCAGGAAGCCTATTGCCAAGGGCAATTGCTGGACCTTACCACCACGGAATTTGCCTTGCTGACTCATTTTGTGCAAAACCCAGGCGAAACCTTAACTAAAGAAGCGCTCAGCCTTGATGTTCTAGGAAAACGGTTGGCGGCCTTTGACCGCGCGATTGATATGCACGTCTCGAATTTACGCAAGAAATTACCTGAGCGTGTCGATGGTAAATCACGGATTAAAACGCTGCGTGGTCGTGGCTACCTCATGATTCTGGAGGATTAATGCGCCTACCTAAAATCAACAGCCTTTATGGCAGAATTTTTGCCATTTTTTGGTTTACGATGCTGCTGGTGCTGATCGCAGTATTAGCACTGCCGCACCTTGATCCTCGCAAAACCCGTGATATACCTAGCGATGAATACCAACGTCTTACACACTTAAAACAGAAAATAGAGAGTATGTTTAAAGATGAGCATGAACTCACACGCATCCTCTTTCGTTTAGAAAGTAGCAGCAACAAGCGTGGTGAAGGGCACATGCGCGAGAAGAATGGCACTCCACAATTCTTTATCACAACGCCAGATGGCACAATTCTCACCACCAAAACTCAAGCCGACTTTAAGTTTAAAGCACTCCAAAATTTCGTGACCAGCATTGAATCCATTGATAAGCCACAACAGAAGCTCTATGGCCGTTATATGATTTCAGGTCCATTGCCAATTACCCTTGCTAAGCAAGATCTACTCATGTTTGTCGGTATTCGCTGGAATGAGCCCCCTCCGTTCTTATTGCAACTATTCGACCGTCCGTTCGGCCTACTGCTTGCCGTGATGCTCGTCAGTACACCACTACTCTTATGGCTCGCATGGGCATTGAGTCAACCCGCCAGCCGCCTCGAGCAAGCCGCCAAACGGGTCGCTCGCGGCGAATTTGTGGTCGACCCAAGCTTAGAAAAAGGCACCAGTGAATTTCGCCAAGCAGGAAAAAGCTTTAACCAAATGGTAGAAGCCGTCAATCAGATGATTTCTGGCCAGCAGCGATTGCTGTCGGATATTTCACACGAGCTGCGCTCCCCTTTAACGCGACTGAGAATGGCCAATGCACTTGCCACTCGTAAACAAGGTAGCAGCTCAGAATTGGAGCGAATCGACACCGAAGCACAGCGTTTAGAGCAGATGATCGGTGAACTGCTGACGCTTTCGCGTATGCAAACCAATAGCCATCTCAGCCGAGAAACTCAACCGCTATCCAGTTTATGGGAGGAATTATTGAGTGATGCCCAATTTGAGGCGGAGCAGATGGAAAAAAGACTCACCTATAATGCGATTCCACCGCACACGATTTCCGGTACACCAAAACTGCTGATGAGCGCATTGGAAAACATTGTGCGTAACGCCATTTACTATGGCAAAGATGAAATCAATATTACCTTTTCGGTCGAAAAAGGCAGACTATCGGTTTGCGTGGAAGACAATGGTGAAGGCGTTCCCGAAAACGAGTTAGACGATATTTTCCGCCCCTTTTATCGTGTTTCCACTGCGCGTGATAGGCACAGTGGTGGTACAGGGTTAGGTTTAGCCATCACCGAAAGTGCCATTCGTCAACACAGCGGTACGATTCACGCAAGTCGCAGCCAATTAGGTGGGTTAAAAGTACAATTCACGCTCCCATTGGATAGTTAAATTCCACTTATGCCTATATTGCCAAATAACGGGTGACTTGTACTCAATAGGCTCGTCACCTTATACTTCCGGCCCACACTCCTTAAGAGCAGCTATACCATGTTTGATATCGCACTTTACGAACCTGAAATCGCCCCTAATACCGGAAATATTATTCGCTTGTGTGCCAATTGCGGCGCTAATTTGCATCTTATTGAACCGCTGGGTTTTGATCTAGAAGAGAAGAAAGTGCGCCGTGCAGGGCTTGATTACCACGATTTAGCGCGCGTAACGCGTCATGCCAACTTGGATGCCTTTATGGACTACCTCAATGCAGAGCGCGAAACGTACCGGATTTTTGCTTGTACCACTAAAACCACGGGGCACCACGTCGATGCGCAGTTTCAAAAAGGGGATGTGTTGATGTTTGGCCCAGAAACTCGTGGATTACCAGCGCAAGTCATCGAAAGCCTACCGATGACACAACGTATTCGTATTCCGATGATGGCAGAAGCTCGCAGTTTAAATCTCTCTAATGCGGTCGCTATTATTGCGTTTGAAGCGTGGCGTCAAATGGGCTTTGAAGGTGCGCAATAACAGCGCTAGTGTTCTAAAACGGTAGGAAGATAAATCACCAAATAGCAAAAAGGCCGCCTAGGCGACCTTTTTATTAATTCTAGATATTAGGCTAGATTACAGAACAGTTACTTGAGCTGCTTGTAGGCCTTTTTGACCGTTTTCTACATTGAAAGACACTTTTTGGCCTTCAATTAGAGTTTTGAAACCGTCAGAAGCGATTGCATTGAAGTGTACGAACACGTCAGCGCCGCCGTTATCTTGAGTAAGGAAGCCGAAACCTTTAGTTTCGTTAAACCATTTTACAGAACCAGTTGTTTTGTTAGACATAATGTGTCCCTTTTATTTAAATTCATAAAGTTATCGCGCTTATGCGCAATGCACTGATAGATTGAATTATTTAATGTTACTAATAAGGTAAGGGAAACACTGAGGACATCAACTTTTACGATGGGATTCTGAGAATTTACTTTTACTTTTATTTTTTGTTTCATTAATAACCCCTGAACAACAGAGCGAGGTAACTATATTCGCTAACGTTGCACTAAGCAATCTATTTCGACATTTAATTTTTACAACTCAAAACAATAGAGTAAGAAACACCATAAAAAGTCTTTTATTTCAACCTATTATGCTCATCATCTTTACGTTCAAATTCACCTTCGAAGGTTTTTCCCGTTTCAGATGGTTCAAAGTCACGATCAAATGGGGCTTTGTTATGACGGCTATCATCAAACTGCGCCTGAAAACGGCCTGATACACCGTTCACCACCACTTTATTCATCAAATAGTTGGCAAGCAAAGCCCGAGGCGCAGGCAATAGCACCACCATACCAAGTGCATCGGTCAAAAAACCCGGTACTAAAAGCAGCACACCCGCCACCGCCAGCATCACGCCCTCAATAATTTGCTGCGCAGGTAGCTCACCTTGATGCAAACGGTGTTGAACGCTAAGTAAAGTTTGTATCCCTTGACTACGAACCAATGATGCACCAACAAATGCCGTAATCAGCACCAAGGCGATAGTTGGCCACATACCTAGCAAACTGCCTACTTGGATAAAGAGACCAATTTCAATGATTGGCACAAAAATAAAAGCCAGAAGTAAGATTGGAAACACACGCCCTCCTTTGTTTATTGCTCTCACCTTACCGTCAACCACAAGCGACTACAACACTCAACGCTCAATCAAAGAGCACCACCTCGCAGCCTAAATGACTAAACAGAGCCAGTATCTATCTTAAAATAGACCAAATATTGGCTCTATCTGAAATCCATTCATTCGTTCATTTTGCTAACAAAACCTGAACAAATCTCATACCACACAGACAAATCCAACCGCCGGCATCACAACTATTTATCAACGCGATAACTGTTTTTAAAACCTAAAAATAACGCATGTGAGTGCGTATCAAATTTTCATAAAATATTGACCTAAAAGGTGATCCACTTACTATTTTTTAAATCTAGGTTGAGTATGATGTGCCACAGAAGTCAGGACGGATTTTCCAGCCTAAAATTCTGACGAATGGATTCTTAAACTGCAGAAATGGCTAATAATTTCACTAATTATCAGAATAATTCTCTAAGGATCCTGTTATGGCTACCCTATCAGAAACGACAGCTGCTACAGCTAACTCGGCCACTCGTATCGAAGAAGATCTATTAGGTCAACGTCACGTTCCTGCTGACGCGTATTACGGCATTCATACACTGCGCGCTATCGAAAACTTTAATATTTCAAAATCAACCATTTCTGATGTGCCTGAATTTGTACGCGGTATGGTGATGACCAAAAAAGCCGCCACGCTAGCCAACAAAGAGCTCGGCGTCATTCCAAGCCAAGTGGCTAATTACATCCTCCAAGCGTGTGACTTGATCCTAGAAACAGGTAAGTGCATGGATCAATTTCCGTCAGACGTATACCAAGGCGGCGCCGGTACTTCTGTCAATATGAACACCAACGAAGTGATCGCAAACCTTGCTCTGGAATTGATGGGTAAAGAAAAGGGTCAATACGAGTTCATCAACCCCAATGACCACGTTAATAAAAGCCAATCAACCAACTGTGCTTACCCTACTGGTTTCCGCATTGCGGTATACAACAGCATCCTGAAACTGATTGATTCTATTGCCTATCTAAAAGGTGCGTTTGAGCTAAAAAGCCAAGAGTTCTCTGGCATTTTGAAAATGGGTCGTACTCAATTGCAAGACGCCGTACCGATGACCGTAGGTCAAGAGTTCCGCGCTTGGGCGGTCACCATTAATGAAGAGATCCGCAACCTAGAGTACACCTCTAAACTGCTGCTTGAGATCAACCTTGGCGCAACAGCGATCGGTACTGGCCTGAATGCGGCGCCGGGATATCAAGCGGCGGCAGTGAAACACCTTGCTGCGGTGACTGGCTTAGCTGTGGTACCAGCGGAAGATTTAATTGAAGCAACCTCTGACTGCGGTGCTTATGTTATGGCGCACGGCGCGCTAAAACGCCTTGCTGTGAAACTCTCTAAAATCTGTAATGACTTACGTCTTCTTTCATCTGGCCCTCGCGCGGGTCTAAACGAGTTGAACCTACCTGAACTGCAAGCTGGGTCTTCCATCATGCCTGCAAAAGTAAACCCTGTGGTGCCTGAAGTGGTCAACCAAGTGTGCTTTAAAGTACTTGGTAACGACAACACTATTTCCTTTGCCGCAGAAGGTGGCCAATTACAGCTAAACGTGATGGAACCTGTGATTGCACAAAGCATGTTTGAGTCAATTGAAATTCTTTCAAACGCCTGCATAAACCTTCGTGACAAGTGTGTTGACGGCATCACTGTCAATAAAGAAGTGTGTGAAGCTTACGTATTCAACTCTATCGGTATCGTGACTTACCTTAACCCATATATTGGCCACCATGAAGGTGACATCGTGGGTAAAATTTGTGCGGAAACGGGTAAGAGCGTACGTGAAGTTGTGCTTGAGCGAGGCTTACTCACCGCCGAAGAGCTCGATGACATCTTGTCCGTCGAAAACTTTATGCGCCCTCAGTACAAAGCGAAACGCTACGAATAATCAAAAAAGGCTCTGATTCAGAGCCTTTTTACTTTCTACAAGTTATTAAGTGAGAAAAAATTGCGTTACATCATGGCGCAAAGCATACCGTTCAATATCGCTGAACCTGTAGAATGACCCTATTTTTCATTATCTTTAGGAGTATAAGATGTTCTTAATTGAGTTCCTTATCGTATTAGGATGTATCCTAATTGGTGCAAGGATTGGTGGTATTGGGCTTGGTGTGATGGGCGGTATTGGCCTTGCTGTACTGAGCTTTGGATTTGGCATGCAACCAACCAGCCCACCGATTGATGTGATGCTAATGATCATGGCCGTGGTTGCAGCAGCAGCCTCAATGCAAGCGGCTGGCGGTTTAGATTATTTGATCAAAATTGCCACTAACATTTTGCATAAAAACCCTCGCCACATCACTTTCATCGCCCCTTTGGTAACTTACTTTTTTACAATGATGGCTGGTACAGGTCACGTGGCCTATTCAGTACTGCCCGTAATTGCTGAAGTGAGCCGTCGCAGTGGTATTCGCCCAGAACGTCCTTTAGGTATGGCGGTGATCGCGTCACAATTTGCGATTGTAGCTAGCCCAATTGCGGCCGCCGTCGTGGCGTTAGTCGCCTTCTTAGAACCACAAGGCATCACGCTAACGGATGTGTTGATGATCACCATCCCAAGTACCATTCTTGGTTTAGCTTGCGCGTGCTTATTCGTCAATAAAATCGGTGTTGAGCTGAAAGACGACCCAGAATATCAACGTCGCTTGCAAGACCCAGAATTTCGCGCAGAGATGGAACAAGAAGTATCGATTGCTGATATTCAAATCACGCCACAAGCGAAAAAATCGGTCGGGCTATTTTTGTTCGGTGCCATTGTGGTGGTGGTGATGGGTGCATTGCCTAGCTTGCGCCCACAATTTAACGGCTCAGCCATGGGGATGGCGCACACGATTGAAATCGTGATGCTGTCTATCGCGGCGCTGATCATTTTACTGTGCAAACCTGACGGCAACGCCATCAGCCAAGGTTCCGTATTCCATGCAGGTATGCGTGCCATCGTGGCGATCTTCGGTATCGCTTGGTTAGGTGACACCTTCATTGCTGGCCATGGTGCCATGGTCAAAGAAGCGGTCTCTGGCTTAGTGGAAGTCGCACCATGGACATTCGCGTTCGCGTTATTTGCTCTATCGGTGATGGTCAATAGCCAAGGCGCAACAACAGCCGTGTTAGTCCCTGTTGCAATAACCTTGGGTTTGCCACCAGCCATTATTATTGCGGTTTTCGTTGCCGTTAACGGTTACTTCTTCATTCCAAACTACGGCCCTATCATCGCATCTATCGACTTTGACCGGACTGGTACCACTCGTATTGGTAAGTATATTTTCAACCACAGCTTTATGCTCCCTGGCTTGTTAAGCATGGTGTTTAGTATTGGTTTTGGTTTGTTGTTCTCCAATATTTTGATGTAATCTCTACTATTGTTATAAGGGAGCTTTGGCTCCCTTTTTATTTGTTACGTATAAAATATTGATACATATCAATAAAGCAATAAATAATTACTTCTCTTCATTCATTCAGCTTAATGAATAAAATTTCAATATATTTACCCTACAACGATTATCCGCCTATCTCCATGTCTTCGAATAAAAAGCGTAAGAATATAATTCCATTATTTACACTCAATTACCCTAAATTAAATTCCCTAAAAAAATGGTGTGTAACTCGGTACTATTTTTTTGTGAAGCAAGACAAAGTTACGCTTTAAAACTCACCTTAGAATTTATAAAGATATCTGAGCAAGTGAGCATTTATGTTCACTTAATAATAATTAAAACTTTTCATTTAACGTATTTAATTGAAGTTCCAATAACTTTTTATTCTTTCACCCCTAATAGATAATATTTTAATGGGCTGGAAGACTGAAGAACATTAGCCGCTGAACACACTCAGAATCTCGTTGTTCTCTGAGTGTAAGGAGATCGCTATGACAACCCAAACTGTATCCACGGAACCTAAAGGTGGCTTCTTTGCTAACTTTAAGTTTCCTTCCGCTTACACCATCCTTTTCATTCTAATTGCTCTTGTGGCCCTTTTAACCTGGATTGTGCCTGCCGGTCAGTATCAGCGCACCATGAATGAAGAACTGGGCAAAGAAGTGCCTATTGCGGGAACTTATCAACACGCAGAAGGTAACCCACAAGGGGTGATCGATGTGTTGATGGCACCGATTGACGGCTTTTATGACCACAACAGCTACGAAGCTGCCGCGATTGACGTGTCTCTGTTCATTTTGGTCATTGGTGGCTTTTTGGGCCTAGTGACCAAAACAGGTGCGATTGATGCGGGCATTGAACGCGTAACAGCGCGGCTTGAAGGGCGTGAAGAGTTGATGATACCCATCCTGATGGCGCTGTTTGCCGCAGGCGGTACGATTTACGGTATGGCGGAAGAATCCTTACCTTTCTACACCTTACTCGTACCTGTGATGATGGCCGCTCGTTTTGACCCACTGGTTGCCGCCGCTACCGTACTGCTTGGCGCGGGTATCGGTACGCTGGGCTCCACTATCAACCCGTTTGCCACCGTAATTGCGGCCAACGCAGCGGGCATTCCGTTTACTGATGGCATCATGTTGCGCTTAGCAATGTTAGCTGTCGGTTGGGTTATCTGTGTACTGTACGTGATGCGCTACGCGAAAATGGTGCAAGCAGATCAAAGCAAATCGATTGTGTACGACAAGTACGAAGAGAACAAAGCTCACTTCCTTGGCAACCAAAGTGGAGAGAAACTCGAATTCACCGCCACCCGCAAAGTTATTTTGACCATTTTCGCGGCCGCTTTTGGCGTGATGATTTATGGGGTATCTGTTGCTGGATGGTGGATGGCTGAGATCTCAGCGATGTTCTTGGGTGCAACCATCATTATCGGTTTAATTGCTCGTATGAGTGAAGAGGAATTCACCACCAGCTTTATTGATGGTGCACGAGACCTATTAGGCGTAGCGCTGATCATTGGTATCGCACGCGGCATTGTGGTGATCATGGACCGCGGGATGATCACCGACACTATTTTGTTCTCAGCCGAGCAAATGGTTACTGGCCTTTCATCCGTCATTTTTATTAACGTAATGTATTTACTGGAAATTCTTCTCTCTTTCCTTGTACCTTCGTCTTCTGGCCTTGCGGTATTAACCATGCCCATCATGGCTCCATTGGCTGACTTTGCAGGCGTTGGTCGCGACCTTGTCGTCACGGCTTACCAATCAGCTTCAGGGATAGTCAACCTCATCACGCCAACCTCTGCGGTAGTGATGGGCGGCTTAGCAATTGCTCGTGTACCTTATGTTCGCTGGGTGAAATGGGTCGCACCACTGTTAGGCATATTGTGCGTATTCATTATGCTATCTCTCAGCCTAGGTGCGATGCTATAGCGCCAAACTGATGAACGATATGTCGTAGGTGAAAACCGCGTCACACCCTTTAAAGGCCGCATGATTGCGGCTTTTTTATTGGCAGGCCGACTTAGGCTCATTGGCTGCGCAGCTACTCAACTCTAAACATGATACGTTAGCCAAATCAGGAAATAATGGCTTTCAACGTCGTTAGATAACCATTAGTTTTGATGGCTATTTTTTTATAGCAATCGGCTGGGATAAATAACCACTTTTGGTGACTAAATAAAACGCGGCCTATATTCCTTTATCACCAAATTCAGATCGCCTGCTATGTCATCTCTCATTTTCCGTCCTCTATTACGCCCATTCAGACAAAACATCTACATTAGAAAGCCTGCGTGAGATCAAGTTTTATTAAGAAAGTTATGTTAACACAGCCCATTTCTTCGACTCACATTCAACTATATACCCTTTTCAAGTGCATATTCTTAACCAATTCGATGAATTATCGATGTGTTTTTGGTGCATAAAATTCCCAACCAAAATACCGAGCCTATATGGAGTAGTGCTGCGTGAGATTTAAATTGAATGAACATCCATAAAAAAAGCAGTAATAAATATGACACTCACAATATAAACACTGCATAAACATTGTTAAAAAACTATTATTTTCGCCGAATTTCAATATAAATCATTCTGTGATGGACCTCTAAGAACATATACAGACCAAGGGTAATATTAATTGCAGAACAAAGAAGTGAATAAATAAATTCATACTGAATTCCCTACAGAAATAATTATGTATTTATCCAGAACAAGTTGAATTTAATGTCAAAAATATAACGGCATAAATGCATATAAATTAAGAGAGATACTATTATGAGTAAGTTATATGTTGGTTCTGAAATTGGTCAATTACGTCGAGTTCTTGTTCACCGCCCAAGACGCTCACTCACTCACTTAACACCATCCAACTGTCACGACCTTTTGTTTGATGATGTATTGGCCGTAGAGCGTGCGGGGAAAGAGCATGATGCGTTCACACAAACGCTACGTGACCAAGGTGTTGAAGTTTTACTGCTGACCGATCTATTAGCCGACACGCTAGCGGTTCCCGTCGCAAAAGAGTGGCTGCTTACTCAACAAGTATCGGATTACCGCCTTGGCAAAACATTTGCGAATGACGTGCGCTGCTACCTCAGCGATCTGCCAAACCTTGAATTGGCAAAAATCCTGACAGGTGGTTTGTCTTACGCTGAAATGCCAATGAAATCCTCTTCAATGATGCAAGGCTTGCATGCACCAACCGATTTCATCATTGAACCACTGCCAAACCATCTATTTACTCGCGATACGTCTTGCTGGGTATACGGTGGCGTGTCAATCAACCCGATGGCAAAACCTGCACGTCAACGTGAAACCAACCATGTGCGTGCGATTTACCGCTGGCATCCAAGCTTTGCGGGCCAAGACTTCATTAAATACTTCGGTGATGACGAGAGCATTAATTACGATAATTCAACCATTGAAGGTGGCGACGTTCTTGTGATTGGCAAAGGTGCAGTACTGATTGGTATGTCTGAGCGCACCACAGCGCAAGGTGTTGAACACTTAGCTGCGGGCCTATTTAAACATGGCCAAGCGAAGCAAATCATTGCGATGGAACTACCAAAACACCGCTCTTGCATGCACTTAGATACCGTCATGACACACATGCGTGAAGACACCTTCTCTGTTTACCCAGAAGTAGTACGCAAAGATGTGAAATGCTGGAGCCTCACAGGCGATGAGTCTGGTGCCGTGAACGTGAAAGAAGAAGGTTACTTCGTTACCGCCATCGAAAAAGCACTTGGCGTTGACAAGCTCAACCTAATCACAACGGGCGGTGACAACTTCAACGCAGAACGTGAACAGTGGAACGATGCAAACAATGTCCTAACCGTCAAACCTGGCGTAGTGATTGGCTATGAAGGCAACACCTATACCAATGAAAAATACGACAAAGCAGGCATCACTGTTCTGTCTATTCCTGGTGACGAATTGGGCCGTGGCCGTGGCGGCGCACGCTGCATGAGCTGCCCAATTGAGCGTGACGGTATCTAGCCCTTAGGTTAATCAAATGGGTTGAGGCAAATTTCCTCTGCACGCCTCAACCCACCTTAGAAGAGATAGAATTATGAGCAAACAAACTGTTGTTGTTGCATTAGGTGGAAACGCGCTACTTCGTCGTGGTCAGCCATTAGAAGCAGATGTTCAACGTCGCAACATTGAAATTGCAGTCAAAACCATTTCCGAAATAGCCAAACACTATAACGTGGTGCTGGTGCATGGCAATGGCCCTCAAGTTGGCCTGCTGGCACTACAAGGTCTCGAATACAAAAAAGTAGCGCCGTACCCACTCGACGTATTGGGCAGTGAAACTCAAGGGATGATTGGCTACATGTTGATGCAAGAGTTCAAAAACATGCTGCCTGAACGCAACATTTCGTGCATGTTGACCCAAATGATGGTCGACCCGAAAGACCCTGCCTTTGCCAACCCAACCAAACCGATTGGCCCAGTTTATCAAGAAGCAGAAGCGCGTGAATTGGCTGAGAAATACCACTGGACAGTCAAGCCCGACGGCCAATACTTCCGCCGTGTGGTTCCGAGCCCTCAACCGATAGGCATCGTCGAACATGATGCGATTTCCCAGCTTATCAGTGCTGGTCATTTAGTGATTTGCACCGGTGGTGGCGGTATTCCAGTCAAACGTGAAAACGGCAAATTAGTCGGTGTAGAAGCAGTGATCGACAAAGACATGTCTGCTGCCTTTCTTGCCAAACAATTGAACGCCGACGCGCTGCTCATTTTGACCGATGCTGACGCCGTTTACCTTGATTGGGGTAAACCAACCCAACATGCGCTGCGCAGCACAACGCCAAGCGAGCTTGCCAACTATCAATTTGATGCTGGTTCTATGGGGCCAAAAATTGAAGCCTCGTGCGAATTCATTCAACAAGGCGGGAAAGTCGTTGGGATCGGCGCGTTAGAAGATGGCCTACGCATCTTAGAAGGCACAGCAGGCACCAACATTACGCGTGACTAAAACATTGTTTTTAAAATCTATTTTATAAACCGAATCTGTTTTTAACTTTAAACAAATAGTAACGCTTTCTTCCACCCTCTCATCAGAAGCAAGCGTTGCAAATGAGGAAAAGATCATGGCTTTTAACTTACGCAATCGTAACTTTCTAAAACTTCTTGATTTCACTCCACGCGAAATCCAGCACCTATTGGATCTATCACTTGAGCTGAAAAAAGCCAAATACAACGGTTATGAGCAGCCTCGTCTCAAAGGCAAAAACATTGCACTTATCTTTGAAAAAACCTCAACTCGCACTCGCTGTGCATTCGAAGTAGCAGCGTTTGACCAAGGTGCTCAAGTCTCCTACTTAGGCCCATCAGGTTCACAAATTGGCCACAAAGAATCGATGAAAGATACTGCGCGCGTCTTAGGCCGCATGTATGACGGCATCGAATATCGCGGCTTTGGTCAAGAGATCGTTGAAGAGCTTGGTGCCTACGCTGGCGTACCAGTATGGAACGGCTTAACTGACGAATTCCACCCAACACAAATTTTGGCTGATTTCCTTACCATGATCGAACATGGCCGTGGCAAACGCCTCCATGAAATGAAATTTGCCTACCTCGGTGATGCACGCAACAACATGGGTAACTCCTTGATGGTGGGCGCTGCGAAAATGGGCATGGACATTCGCCTTGTTGCACCAAAAGCGTTCTGGCCAACCGAAGAATTAGTCGCGGAATGTCGCACTATTGCAAAGCAAACAGGCGCGAAAATTACGCTCACAGATGATGTTCAAGAAGGCGTTCAAGGTTGTGATTTCCTTTACACCGATGTTTGGGTATCGATGGGCGAAGCGAAAGAAGCATGGGCAGAGCGCATTGAATTGATGCTGCCTTACCAAGTGAACATGGCGATGTTAAAAGCCACTGGTAACCCACATGTGAAATTCATGCACTGCTTGCCTGCTTTCCACGGCGAAGATACCACCGTTGGCAAAGAGCTTGCGAAAAACTACCCAGTGCTTGCCAAAGGCGTTGAAGTGACCGATGAAGTGATTGAATCTGAGCATTCCATCGTGTTCGATGAAGCTGAAAACCGCATGCACACCATCAAAGCCGTGATGGTGGCCACCTTAGGTAACTAAATTAGGGTAGCTAACTTAGGTAACGGATAGTAGATAATGAATCGATGCGAGCTTGAATAAAGCTCGCATTTTTTTTCAGTCAATAACACTCACAAATCGCGCTTATTCTTTAGCTGTAAACGCGTAGTAAATAACATCGAAATCAAGCTAATTTCGCATAAAAATCCATTTTCTGGATATTTTCCAAAGAGTATTGCCAGCGTGTTTTTTGTCCGTATAATCCTTCGCAATTTGTCTAAACGGAGCAGAAAATGAACCGCAGCACTCCCCATCAACGCCATCCATTACACCCGGCGCCGGTCGAGTTAGCTGTTTTGTTTTTCTGTTCTGAACGTTATTGAAGCCTCCTATTTTAGGGGGCTTTTTTTTAAGCAAAATTTCGCAAAGGCTAGTAGCCAAAGCGAACCATACAGAGGGAAGACACGTTATGGCGCATTCGTTATTTAACAAGCACATCATTTCCATTCCAGAACTGAGCCGCGCGGAACTGGAGCTGATTGTTGAAACCGCAACAAGGCTTAAAGCGGAACCAAACCCTGAACTTCTCAAAAATAAAGTAGTAGCAAGCTGCTTCTTTGAACCTTCTACACGTACCCGTTTGTCGTTTGAAACGGCAGTGCAGCGCCTAGGCGGCACAGTGATTGGTTTTGATAATGGCGGCAATACGTCACTTGCCAAGAAAGGGGAAACCTTAGCTGACTCGGTGCAAGTTATTTCCTCTTATGTCGATGCATTTGTCATGCGCCACCCACAAGAAGGCGCAGCACGTTTAGCCTCTGAGTTTTCCAACGGCGTCCCCGTAGTCAACGGTGGCGATGGTGCTAACCAGCATCCCACTCAAACCTTGCTCGATCTGTTTTCCATTTATGAAACGCAAGGCAGGCTCGATAACCTTAACGTCGCGTTCGTCGGCGACTTAAAATATGGCCGCACCGTCCATTCGCTCACCCAAGCCTTATCGAAATTCAACAATGTACGTTTCTTTTTTATCGCCCCAGAAGTGCTGGCGATGCCGGATTACATTTGCGAAGAGCTCTCAGAGGCTGGCATTGCGTTTAGTTTGCACGCCAGCATTGAAGAGGTCGTGCCTGAACTGGATGTGCTGTACATGACGCGCGTACAAAAAGAGCGCTTTGATGCATCCGAATACGCACACATGAAATCGGCTTACATCTTAACCGCAGAAACATTAAAAGAAGCGCGCCACAATTTAAAAGTGCTGCACCCACTGCCTCGGGTCGATGAAATCACCACCGATGTCGATAAAACACCTTACGCCTACTATTTCCAACAAGCCGAAAACGGCGTTTATGCGCGTGAAGCTTTATTAGCCCTTGTTCTTAACCCAACCTTATAAGTAGGAGATAACATCATGGTAAAAGAGACCCAATTGCAAGTTGAAGCGATTCGTAACGGTAGCGTGATTGACCATATCCCTGCCAACCTTGGGATCAAAATTCTCTCTTTGTTTAAGTTAAATGAAACCAATCAACGTGTGACGATTGGCCTAAACCTACCCTCTTCTGCGTTAGGTAATAAAGATCTGATTAAAATAGAAAACCTTTATCTCACCAAAGAGCAAGCGAACCAATTAGCACTGTATGCCCCGAAAGCCACCGTCAATCAAATTGAAGAGTATAAAGTGGTCAACAAACTGACCCTCACTTTGCCAGAGAGAATTGACAGCGTATTTCGTTGCCCAAACAGCAACTGCATCTCTCATGGCGAGCCTGTCGAGAGCCGCTTTAAAGTGCAACTCAAACAAGAGAATGTGCATCTCAAATGCCACTATTGTGAGAAAGTATTCTCGCGCGAAATCATGACTGAACGTTGCTAAAACAGCACTAAGCGCGCATCCATCGCGTTTACAGCCCTGCCAGCCTCCAGCGTCCTAACTCGGCGCTGGACCAACTTACGAATCTTGCATATTTCCGTGCATATTATTCCATCAAATCAACATAAAACGCCAAAAATCAATCGGTAATCTAGTTTATTATTTGGTGATCCCCCGCAAAAAGCGGCACATTGATTAATGTTAAGCTACAAGCATCAATAATGATCCCCCACCACTTATAGAGGGGAAAGAGCAATGCTCAACCGTTGCGCCATTGGCGTCAAACATAACGTGAACTCACACTCTATGGCTTTGGGAGTGTGCTGGCATGGTAAGGATCACCGATACCCCAGACGCAGTAGCGTGTATAAAAGGAACCGCCCGTGAACAGAAAAATCCCCCACGGCGCAATGCAAACCGATGACAAAACGTTAGCTTCCGCTTGTAAAAAAATCCTACAACAACAAAGTTTTGCTAACCAAAATGAGCTACGACTCAGGCTAATAGAGCTCGGCTACGAAGGCATTAGCCAATCCACTGTGTCACGCTTGCTTTCCCAACTTGGTGTGGTGAAAGTGCAAAATGCGTGCGGGAAAAAAGTGTACTGCATTACGGTCGAAACCGCGCCAGTGCGTGTTGAGTCATCTATCGCCTCACAAATTGAGTTTATCACTCACAATCAATCCACTGTGGTGGTGAAAACTCATCCTGGAAGTGCTCAATTGGTCGCGCGATTGGTTGATATTGATCCCCACACTGAGATTTTAGGAACGGTCGGTGGTAATGACACTGTGCTTATTATTCCCAAAGACATCAATAATATTGAAGCGTGTGAAGCGGTGGTGAAAACTCGCCTAGGTGTCGCTTAACCCCCATCGCCCAGCCAAGTGAGGTCCACAACCTCACTTGGCTTTTCTCGCTTCACTGCCTCATCAGCGACGATTTTTCCATCACTGTGAAACTTATTGCGCCGAAAAGCGGTCTGATTGGGTTAAGATGACACTCACCTAATGAAGACTCGATTTTTGTATGCGCCTACTCTTTTCCTTTGTACTGCTAGTTCTGCTGACACTTTCCCAACCTGCGTTGGCGGTCTTCGGCAATGACAATCCATTCAATAGTGGTAACAACCTCGGTTTGGCCTCAGCCGACAATCAATTTGTCCCAGTTGACCAAGCGTTTCCTTTTCATGCCGAGCAGCAAGGTAGACAGGTATTCTTAGATTGGCAGGTCAAGCAGGGCTATTACCTCTACCAAGATCGGATCAGTATCAGCGCCGAAAATGCGCAGCTTGGTGAAATCGAGATGCTCGATGGTCAGCCATATCACGATGAATTTTTTGGTGATGTGAAGATTTATACTGAGCCACTGTTTGTCGACGTACCGCTCCTCAGTGCAGCAGCGAACGCCAAATTAATTATCCAGTACCAAGGGTGTGCAAAAGCGGGCTTTTGCTATCCACCAGAAACGCGAATTATCGACCTTCAAGCTGTGGCAAGCGATACTGGCTCTGACAACAACACGGCGGCCAATGTAGCGAAAAGCGAAACAGCTTCACCAAAAGCGCCCGTGGCTGAACAAGACGGGCTAGCAAGCCGCCTCGCCGATTCTTGGTGGACACCGCTGCTCTTTTTAGCACTTGGCGTTGGCCTCGCCTTTACCCCTTGCGTACTCCCGATGTACCCGATCCTCACCAGTATCGTGCTTGGCCGTGGCCAACTTTCACAACAGCGCGCGTTGATTTTATCGTTTATTTACGTGCAAGGTATGGCGCTCACTTATACCGTACTTGGCCTAGTCGTCGCTTCGGCTGGGTTACAATTTCAAGCCGCGATGCAGCACCCTTATGTACTGATTGGCCTCAGTACCCTATTTGTGCTACTCGCCCTGTCGATGTTTGGCGTTTATACCTTGCAACTGCCAAGCAAAGTGCAGACGTGGCTAAACAGCCTGAGTAATAAGCAGCAAGGCGGGAACAGTCTTGGCGTGTTTGCCATGGGCGCGATTTCCGGTTTGGTTTGCTCACCGTGCACCACCGCGCCTCTTTCTGGCGCGCTGCTGTATGTCGCGCAAAGTGGCGACCTATTCACGGGGGCGATTGCACTGTATGCCTTAGCCATGGGTATGGGGATTCCGCTGATTTTGGTCGCCGTGTTTGGTAACAAACTACTCCCTAAAGCCGGTGGCTGGATGGAGAGAGTCAAAACACTATTTGGCTTTATTTTACTGGCTGCGCCGATCTTCTTACTTGAACGCTTATTGCCACCAGTGTGGTCAACGGCGCTCTGGTCCGCGCTTGGGATCGTCGCGTTTGGTTGGCTCTATCATTGTAAAAACAGCTTACCGTTTGGTGGCTGGAAACAGAGCATGGTTGGCATTATTGCGGTATTGGGTCTGTTTGCTTCAGCGCAACCTGCGTTGGATGTGTGGTTTAAGCCAGAACAAACCAACCTAGCAAGCCGTAGCCATGTCGAGTTCATTCGGGTTAATAATATTGCTGAGCTCAACTTGCAGTTGAGCCAAGCCAAATTAGCAGGTAAACCCGTCATGCTCGATTTCTACGCCGACTGGTGCGTGGCGTGTAAAGAGTTTGAAAAATACACTTTCCATCAGCAAGAGGTCGCGCAGAAACTGCAAAACTTTGTGCTATTGCAAGCGGACGTCACCAAAAATCAGCCACAAGATATTGAGCTACTCAAGGCGATGAACGTGCTAGGGTTACCGACGATTGATTTTTGGAATGCGCAAGGTGAACGCGTTTCAAACGCACGTATCAGCGGTTTTATGCCAGCCGATCGCTTTTTAGCGCACCTCACCGCCCACCAGCTTTAAGGTTTACCGATTATTGCCGACTGTTTGAGCAAGCCATTGCAACCGTCGGCAATAATAGCGCGTGAACGCCATCACTTCTTCTCGAACCGCTTGGCATGCACCACTCTCAGATCAGGCTCAGTCACTACTAAGTATCAGACAAAAAGTGGATACAGTTCAGACTTTTAGCGTATAAAGATTGTTCAGTGAGAGATCGCGGTCAATAATCGATTTAACGACATTGCTAAAAGTGTAAAACGTCATGGATTCGACCTACACCATCATCATTGCTGACGACCACCCTCTGTTTCGCAATGCGCTATTTCAATCGGTGCATATGGCGATAAGCGGTGCCAATTTATTGGAAGCGGATTCGCTAGATGCCCTGTTAGCCTTATTAACCAAACAGAGCGATGTGGATTTGCTATTGTTGGATCTCAAAATGCCAGGCGCAAATGGGATGTCAGGGCTGATTCACTTGCGAGCTGAATACCCTGATTTACCGATTGTGGTGATTTCAGCCAGTGAAGAACCTTCGGTGGTGGCGCAAGTAAAAAGCCACGGTGCCTTTGGTTTTATTCCTAAATCGAGTGACATGCGCGCGCTGATCTCGGCGCTCAATCAAGTCCTAGCCGGTGACCCATTTTTCCCTGAAGGGCTAATTGCCAATCACGCCGCATGCAATGATTTAACCAAGAAAATTGCCGCCTTAACCCCGCAACAATACAAAGTATTAGGCATGCTCTCTGATGGGCTACTCAACAAACAAATCGCCTATGAGCTTAATGTTTCTGAGGCAACCATCAAAGCGCACATGACGGCTATTTTCCGTAAACTTGGGGTTAAAAACCGCACTCAAGCAGTAATTTTACTCAATGAGTTGGGCGAGTAGTCGGCTACTCGCTCGCTTCATCTAACGTCTCTTCTAAAGGTAATCGCAAACCGACTTTGGTTGCTTGCCAATCGGCCACGTCCGCCACGACCAGATACAGACCTTGCCATTCAAAATGGTCACCCAGTACTTGTGTGGCTCCGAGCTCTTGGATCAGCAAATCGTTGAGCGTCATCTCTTGATTGAGGTGTTCAATCGTCAAACCATAATAGGCAGCAACGTCAACGAGTTTTGCATCCACATCCAAAAAGAAGTCACCAAAGAAGCGCTCTAACGAGGCTTTTTCTGGCGCTTCACTGAATAGGTTGCTCAGTGATTCGAGATCTTTCTCCTGTGCTAACACGCACAAGACATCGCCCTCTTGCAACTTGGTGCTGCCCGATGGGTGAAGCAGTTGCTCGTCACGAAACACAGCGGTAATACGTGTTCCTTCAGGCATTGAGAGATTGCGTAATGGCTCACCAATACACCATTTATCTTGTTTGAGTTTATAGACCAACATTTCCCATTCGCTGCACGGGTATATCTCAACACCGGTACGTGAAATTGGCTCAGGTTTGGGCGGTAGTTCAACGCGAGCCAAAGCGGCCGCTTTCATCAAGGTTCCCCCTTGTACCACTAGCGACACCATCACAACGAAGAAGGCTAAGTTGAAATAGAGCTGCGCATTCGGCAAACCGGCCATCATTGGGAAAACCGCTAAAATAATGGGTACAGCGCCGCGCAGTCCAACCCAAGAGATAAACCACTTTTCACGCGCAGTAAATGCTTTGAATGGCAATAAACCAATCCATACAGAAATGGGGCGCGCAAACAAAATCATACCAAAAGCGAGCGCAAAGCCCGGCACCGCAATGGTCAGCAATTCAGAAGGAGTGACCAATAACCCAAGCACCAAGAACATGCCAATTTGGCTAAGCCACGTCATCCCATCCAGTACGTTCAAAATGGAATAGCGGCAACGGGTCGGTTTATTGCCCAACAGTAAACCTGTCAAGTAGATGGATAAAATACCACTGCCGCCGAGTGAATTGGACAGCGCAAAGATAATCAAACCGCCACTGATGGCCAAAATGGAGTAGAGCCCTTCTGGAAGTTGATTGCTATTAATCAGCTTCCAGAGCAGCCAACCTCCGGCTAATCCAAATAAAGCCCCGAGGCCAAATTGCTGGATAAAACTCAGCAGCAAGAATCCTGCGCTGAGATCATCGCCTTGGCTACCCAGTACCGCAATTAACGTCACGGTTAAAAACACCGCCATTGGATCGTTAGTGCCCGATTCAATCTCTAACGTTGAACCGACGCGCTCATTCAAGCTTCTCCCTTTAAGCAGGGAAAAAACCGCCGCCGCATCGGTTGAGCCAACAATCGCACCCACCAAAATACCTTGCAGCAATTCCAAATTAAACAGCCACGCCGCCATCAAGCCGGTGAGAATGGTGGTGATCGCCACCCCAAACGTCGCTAACGAAACTGACGGCCAAAAGGCAATCCGAAAACTGGCAACACGGGTACGCATGCCGCCATCCAATAAGATGATGGCAAGCGCTAAGTTACTGACTAAATAAGCAATCGGATAATTATCAAATAAGATGCCACCGGGGCCATCCTCCCCAGCCAACATACCCACCAATAAAAAAACGAGCAGAATAGGAATTCCTAACTTAGAAGACACTGGACTTAACAACACACTTAATGCAATCAGCAAAGCACCTACGAGAAAAAAACCATTGATAGCGATTGCATCCATATTCCTTCCTTATTGATTTAATTATTATTGATTGAATAACCAACATAAATTCGCGTTCCATTGTGCCTTAGTTTAATCCGTTTTTAAGACAACTTTATGTAAACATTGATCGTTTTTATCGCGGCATGAATAACCAACCACATAAAAAATCGTTAACTCGCCATGAGCGATTTTCCAATCAAGAGCTTATGATCTTATACTTTTGGCTAATTTAACATTTATTCAACATAAGAAAGGCCTTCTAAATTGAGGCATTTCATTTAGTTACAATGAATTGGAAAAAACAACCTCCCGACTAAAGTTGCACAGACCCACCACCCTTTCACTGCTATCTTAGTTTTGTAACATTAAATTAACACTACGATATGCAAACCGAAGGAGAAGGTCATGGCGTTCCAATCAACCGAACATGCTCAAGCCTACTGGAAGGAAAACTTGGGAATTATGGGCTCACTGCTGGCAGTGTGGTTCTTGGTATCATATGGTGCAGGCGTTCTTTTCGTCGACGCACTTAATACGATTCATTTAGGCGGGTTCAAACTAGGGTTCTGGTTCGCACAACAAGGGTCCATCTATACCTTTGTCGCCTTGATCTTTATTTACGTTGTGCGCATGAATGCGCTCGACAAGAAATACAACGTGCAGGAAGACTAAGAGGTTTACGAAATGGATATTCAAACTTGGACGTTTATTCTGGTCGGTATTACGTTTGCACTCTATATCGGCATTGCCATTTGGGCCCGTGCAGGATCGACCAGTGAATTCTATGTTGCTGGCGGTGGTGTTCACCCTGTTGCCAACGGCATGGCAACCGCAGCGGACTGGATGTCAGCCGCTTCATTTATCTCAATGGCGGGTATCATCTCGTTCATTGGCTATGATGGTACCGTGTACTTGATGGGCTGGACAGGCGGCTATGTGTTATTGGCACTTTGCCTTGCACCTTATTTGCGTAAATTTGGCCAGTTCACCGTGCCAGATTTTATCGGTGAGCGATACTACTCAAAAACCGCGCGCATGGTGGCGGTATTTTGCGCCATCTTTATCTCGTTTACTTATGTTGCGGGGCAAATGCGCGGCGTCGGCGTGGTATTCTCTCGTTTCCTCGAAGTGGATATTAACGTTGGTATCGTCATCGGTATGGGGATCGTGTTCTTCTATGCGGTACTCGGTGGCATGAAAGGCATCACTTATACGCAAGTTGCACAATTCTGCGTGCTCATTTTCGCCTTCCTTGTTCCCGCCATTTTCACCTCGATCATGATGACAGGTAACCCTCTGCCACAAATTGGTATGGGCTCAACCATTACTGGTACCGATGTTTACCTACTCGATAAACTCGATGGCTTAACTCAAGAGCTCGGCTTCACCGCTTATACCGAAGGCAACAAGAGCACGGTTGACGTGTTCTTTATCTGCGCAGCCTTGATGGTGGGTACTGCTGGTCTTCCTCACGTCATTATTCGCTTCTTCACTGTGCCTAAAGTGCGTGATGCGCGTATCTCAGCGGGTTGGGCATTGCTGTTCATCTCTTTGCTATACACCACGGCGCCAGGTGTTGCCGCTTTTGCTCGCGTGAACATGATTGAGACCATTAATGGCCCAGACATGCAAGGCGTACCCGCAACAGACGCGCCTACTTGGTTTAAGAACTGGGAGAATACTGGCCTTGTAAGCTGGAAAGATAAGAACAACGACGGTCGTATGTTCTACTCTGGCGATGAGCGCAACGAGATGAACATTAACCGTGACATCATCGTATTGGCGTCTCCTGAACTGGCAAAACTGCCAAACTGGGTGGTTGGCTTGCTCGCAGCTGGGGGTTTAGCTGCTGCGCTTTCGACAGCTGCAGGTCTTTTATTGGTTATCTCGACGTCAATTTCTCACGACTTATTGAAGAAAGGCTTCAAACCAAACATGACCGATAAACAAGAGCTGTTAGCCGCACGCTTAGCCGCCATCATTGCGATTGTGGGTGCTGGTTACCTAGGCATTAACCCACCGGGTTTTGTGGCTCAGGTGGTGGCGTTTGCCTTCGGCTTGGCAGCCGCCTCCTTCTTCCCGGCCATTATTTTGGGAATCTTCTACAAGAAGATGAATAAAGAAGGCGCGATCGCGGGCATGGTCGCAGGGATTATCTTTACTGCAACCTACATCATCTACTTCAAATTCATTAACCCGGCAGCCAGCACGCCAGATAACTGGTTGTTTGGTATCAGCCCTGAAGGCATTGGTACGTTAGGTATGTGTTTGAACTTCGTGGTATCGATTGTGGTGAATAAATTTACCGCAGAAGTTCCAACCGAAGTGCAAGAAATGGTGGAGTCAATCCGCTTCCCGAAAGGCGCGGGGCAAGCTCACGACCACTAATCTTCACCTGCGAGCGTCATGCTCGATGTTCGCTCCGCAGTGAAGTGTGATAACAACCATAAAGCCGATGCCCACGCATCGGCTTTATGCTGCATGCTTAATTGACTCGATTCAACAGCGCGCGCAGTTTGAGTGGTTTTATTGGTTTGGGAATAAAGCTAAAGCCATTGGATTTAATCGCATCCATCATCTCTTCAGTGCGATCAGCGCTGATGATGACCCCTTCAAAGCTATCTCCAAGCCGCAAGCGGCACTGCTGCAACACTTCTAAACCAGTGCGACCATTATCTAAGCGGTAATCCGACAAAATAACATCAGGCAACCAATTGTTTTCTAATGCTTTCAGGCTTTGCAGTAAGTCCGCTGCTACTTTGACATCACACCCCCACCTTGCGAGCAGATCGTTCATGCCGACTAAAATATCAGCTTCGTTGTCCACACACAGTACGCGCAGATGATTGAGATCAGATGGCATACCTTGCTCTATCGCCAGGGTCGGAGCCTGTTTGACAGGTTCAGCTCGCGTCAAAGAGAGCGAAAACACGCTGCCTTTTCCATGCCAAGAGCGCATCGAAATTTCATGACCCAGCACATATGCAATGCCTTTTGAAATCGCTAAACCGAGCCCCAAACCTTGGTCAGAACGGACTTGGCTACCACGGTTAAACTCTTCGAAGATTTCTTGCTGCTTATCTTGCTCGATACCAATGCCATTATCCCAAACATCAATCCTGACCTGATCTCGCACTCGACGTACACCCAGCACCACTTTACCTTTAGGGTTGTAGCGAAACGCGTTAGTGAGAAAGTTTTGTACCACGCGACGCAATAATTTAGGGTCAGACATCACATAGAGCGAGGATGGGATCACTTTAAAATCAATCCCTTGCTGCTTAGCTAAGGCGCTAAATTCAGCGTTAAGATTCGAAAATACATCATTAATAGCAAAGCTATGAGAATGCACATCGAGCTTGCCGGACTCTAAACGTGAAATATCCAGCAAATCACCAATCAGATCTTCAGCCGCGCCCAGAGCACTCTCTATATAACCCGCCAACGTTTTCACTTCCGTCTCTTTGGCCACCTCCGAGAGCGAAGAGGCAAACAGGCGCGCAGCGTTCAACGGCTGCATTAAATCGTGGCTGACAGCAGCCAAAAAGCGTGATTTTGATTGCGATTCTTGGTCTGATTTTTGAGTTGCCGCCACCAAGCGTTTGTTGAGGGTTTCAAGCTCTAGGGTTCGTTGGTGCACGCGCTCTTCCAAGGTTTCATTGGCCTCTTTTAATGCCTGCTCCGCCTCGCGAAAAACGGTGATGTCGCTAAAGCTCATCACAAACCCGCCGCCCGGCATCGGGTTGCCTTGCACTTCAATAACTCGTCCATCAGGACGAATACGCGCCGAGGTATGTCTGGTTCCTTGCTCAAGGTGATACACCCGCCGCCGCACGTGATCCTCAGGGTCACCAGGGCCGCATAATCCGTGTTGCGCGTTGTGCCGTATCACATCCGCAATCGGCCGCCCCACTTGAATCAGTCCAGCGGGAAACTCAAACAGTTCGAGATAGCGTTGGTTCCACGCCACCAGCCGTAACTTTTTATCGACCACGGTAATTCCTTGACCAATATGCTCAATGGCCCCTTGCAATAAGCCGCGACTAAAGTCGTACAGCTCAGATGCTTCATCAACAATGGTCGCCACTTCCTCAAGCTGCATGTTGCGCCCTTGCAGTGCGGAAGTGAGCACCAATTTGGCCGAAGAAGCACCAAAAACCCCCGCCAGCACTCTTTCTGTATGGCGGATTAAGGTAGATGGCGCTTGTTGGTTAGGCAGTAACGTCTCTCTCTGCTGGCTCCAATATTGGCGAAAGGCAGTGCGAACGCGAGTGCACCCCACAAAACGAGCGGCCAACATTTCAAGCTCAGCCACTGTCACGCGGCTTTGATACAAGCTGAGATTCTCACTCTCAGGCAGCGGCGTACCGACAAAAGAGGCCGATTGTAAACGCTCACTCAAACTCGGACGAGTCACCATAGAGACAACAACGTAGCAGAATGTGTTAAGCGCAACACTGAGCATCATGCCCCAATCTGAGTTTTTCAGCCCCATCTGCACCAACCAATCCGGCGGGGTGATCATCCATAACAGAACGTTACTTTGTGCATCGCCCGCCAGCATGTCGGTTTGGCTCATTAAGGTTACTAGCCACACAGTAAAACCGACCGCCAATCCAACATAAACGCCTTTGCGGTTGCCTTCACGCCAGTACATGCCACCAATCAATGAAGGGGCAAATTGGGTAATCGCCGCAAATGAAAGAAAACCGATCGCCGATAAAGAACCAATCGCATCCAACGCCTGATAAAAACCCCAAGCGCCAAGCAGCAGCAATAGAATCAACCCGCGACGGATGTTGAGCAACAACCCAGATAAATGACGGTAGTTGCGCTGAGTTAAGCGCATGCGGCGCAACAGAAGCGGCATCACCAAATCATTAGAAACCATGATAGCCAATGCGATGGTCGAGACAATCACCATGCCGCTGGCCGCTGATGTGCCACCTAAAAACGCCAGTAAGGCTATCTGCTCTGCGCCCACCGACATAGGCACGCTGAGTACATAAGTATCGGCAGGGCTGCCACTTAACAAACTTTGCCCAACCCATGCAATAGGTAGAACAAATAACCCCATCAAAGTCAGGTAAAGAGGAAATAACCAGCGCGCCGTGTGTAGATCTTGCGCGCGTTCATTTTCTACCACCATGGTATGAAACTGACGCGGTAAGCAGATGATCGCCATCATGGTTAAGACAGTGTGGATCAACAGCGTTGGCCAGTTGGGCGCTTGATACGTCTGCTGGGCAATCGCACTTAGATCAACCGTTTCACGGCTTGAAGCCAGATAAATGATGAAACCGCCCACAGTTAAAAAAGCGACCAATTTAACAATCGATTCAAATGCAATCGCCATCATCATGCCGCGGTGGTGCTCGGTGTTATCAATATGCCGTGTACCAAACAGCATGGTAAATAGCGCTAAAGCCGCGACCACAAACCACGAGACGTGATAATTCTGATAACCAAATTGAGTAGCGAGGTTGGGGGCGACAATCTCAAGCCCCATAGTGATGCCGCGCAGTTGCAAGGCGATGTAAGGTAAAATGCCCACCACGGCAATCAAAGTTACGGTTACCGCTAATCCTTGCGATTTTCCGTAGCGAGCAGCAATAAAATCGGCGATGGAGGTAATATGTTCGCGCTTCGCTATCAAAATCAGCCGCGCCAACATACGCCAGCCAAGGGTAAACACTAAAATAGGCGCAATGTAGATAGGCAGAAATGACCAAGGGTTGCTAGCCGCTTGACCGACAGTGCCGTAAAAAGTCCAAGAGGTGCAATAAACCGCGATCGATAAGCTGTAGATCCACGGTCGCCATTTCGCCAGCCATTGGCTTTGCCTATCACCATACCAAGCGACGAGAAACAGCACGCCTAAGTAAGCGAGCGAAACGGGAACGACGATCCATCCTTGCATTTGATATCCTTATCGGTTCAAAAAGCCTCTTCTTTGAAGAGGCTTCATTTAACTAAGGATAATTTTTAATCTCAATCAGTTAAGGTTAATTCTGTGCTTCAGGCGCCGCTTTCATTACCTCAGTACCTGACTCATTGGATGATGTGGGTTCGACTTTAATCAACAGCGCCAAGATGCCCATTGCCGCCATCGCCCAAAATACATTCGCGCCCCAGCGTTCATAACCCCAGCCACTCAAGGTGGTCATCAAAGCAATAAATGCCCCAAGTGGAATGGCATTATACAGCGCTTGCATAGCCACCATTTTGCTTTGCGGTGCGTGCTGAATGTATTGAATCGCCGCTATATGCGCCATCGCAAACGTCACCCCATGCAGCAGTTGAATCGTCCCTAGCGCAAGCAGCGCGGTGGTCGACGCCATTAACGTCCAACGCACCACAACCCCAATCGACGCGACAACAAATAATGTGCGTAGTGACCAGCCTGAAAAAAGGCGTTTGCTGAGCGCAAATACCGCAACTTCAGCGGCAACCCCTAAACTCCATAAATAGCCAATCAGCTCTTCCGAATGCCCCGCCGCTTTCCAGTGAATCGAACTGAAACTGTAATACGCCGCGTGACTGCCCTGTATTAGCGCCGCTAAAATCAAGAATTTTATCACTGGCCACTCACGCAATAACTGCGTCAGTTTAGGTCGGACGGCATGTGCATCACCAACCGTCACGGGCATTGGGTTGGGATTGCGCAAGCTAATCAATAGTGAAACAAACACCCCAGCCAAGGCGGTGTAGAGGATCATGTCAGAACCATAACGTGCCACAAGTACGCCAACCACAGTAGAACCAGCGATAAAAGCCACCGACCCCCATAAGCGAGTGCGACCATAATCGAGCATTTTTAAGCGTGCATAATAGTTAGCCATCGCATCGGATAGCGGCACCACGGGGCCACAGCAAAGGTTAAACAACACAGTAGCTAACGCCATCAGCCAGAAACTGCCGCCCGTAAAGAAGTGAAAACCAATAAATAAAAACGCCGCCAAACTTAACCAACGCAGTGCTGGTAGAAGAAGCTCGGCCTTATGGATACGCGGCGTAATCACCAAATTAGCGACGCAACGCGTGGCAAAGCCCATACCGATTAATACGCCAATATCGGTTGCAGACACACCTTGGGTTTCAAACCACAGCGCCCAAAATGGCAAGTAAACGCCATACGCAAAGAAGAAACCAATAAAGTACTGCGATATCCAACCATATGGAGAGGGGTTAAGCATGATTCATCCTGAACAAAACGAGGGAGAGAAAACGGCCGTATTATGCAGGCAGTTTAAGATTCTAAAAAGGGAAGTTTACTGATAAATCTGTTTCCTTATTCACAACCTTGCGGGTCATATCACTCATTAGACCAAAGTCGTCTGGAGGTAGTGGCGATTTTTGTCACACTTAGATAGGAATTTCTTCTGAGTGACGATCGTTATGCCTGACAAATTCAACATGCAGTCACCGCCCTTTGACCGCTTAACATTGCCGCAGCAACATCGACTTCGCTCATCCTTGGATGTGGCGTATTTTCGTAGCAACGATCTGCTGCAGGCCAGTGACAGAGCCAGCTTGTATCTGCACGTACTGATCAAAGGCGCGGTCGAAGAACGCTCGCCAGATGGCAAAGAGATTTTTGCTCACTACGCCAACGATGACATGTTTGATGTACGCGCACTGTTTGAAGAAAAAGCCAAGCATCAGTACGTGGCGCTGGAAGATACCTTAAGCTATCTGCTACCGAAAGCCGTCTTTCTCGAACTGTATAATGACAACGGTCAGTTCGCCGCCTACTTCGACAATAACCTCGCCAAACGCCAAGCTCTGCTTGATGTGGCACACCAGCAAAAGAATTTAGCCGAATTTATTTTAACCAAGGTTGATGACTCAATTTACCATCCACCGATGATTTTAAACCCAGATCAACCGCTCAACCAAGTGACCCAGCAATTACGCGATAACGGAGTTGATGCGGCCTTAGTTCGTCTTGCCGAGCATGATCAACGCTTAATCGAAAACCCCAGTGCGCACCCCTATGCTATCGTCACGCGCACCAATATGCTGCATTCCGTCATGCTCGATAACCACCCGCTCGATACCCCTGTTGGGGTAATTGCTACCTTTCCTGTGCTGCACATCAACGATGGCGACTTTCTGTTTAATGCGATGATCGCCATGACGCGCAACCGCATAAAACGAGTGATGGTGTGTGATGGTCATCAAGCCGTTGGCATGCTGGACATGACACAAATCCTCAGTGCTTTCTCCACTCATTCTCACGTGCTGACATTAAGTATTGCTCGCGCCAACTGCGTGGAAGAGTTAGCTCTCGCCTCCAACAAACAACGGCAACTGGTTGAAAGCCTAATCAACAATGGCATTCGCACTCGTTTTATTATGGAGCTGATTTCAGCAGTCAATGAACAGATCATCGAAAAAGCCTTTCATTTGGTTGTGCCACCCGCGCTGCATGATCACTGCTGCTTGATCGTACTCGGCTCCGAAGGCCGTGGAGAGCAGATCCTCAAAACCGACCAAGATAACGCGCTGATCATCAAAGATGGCTTGCAGTGGCATCAAATGGGGGTGGTCATGGACACGCTCACCCACACCTTACAGCAGCTCGGCTATCCGCTTTGTCCAGGCAATGTGATGGTCAATAATCCCAAATGGGTCAAAAGCCAAAATGAGTGGAAAATCACGCTTAGCCAATGGGTAAAAGCGGCCAAACCCGAGCAAGTGATGGACATTGCGATCATGGCCGACGCACACGCCGTCGCGGGCAACAAACACTTATTGGCCCCTATTAAACAGCACTTGAGCCATTTAATGGCCGACCAAGAATTGATTTTGATGGAGTTTACTCACCCCGCGCTGAGCTTTTCTGTGCCACTCACGCTGTTTGGCACCGTAAAACACTCCAAATCTGGCTTAGATATTAAACAAGGTGGCATTTTCCCGATTGTGCATGGCATTCGCGCCCTAAGCCTTGAACATCAAGTTCAACAAAACAACACCTTTGAACGCATCGAGGCGCTAGTAGAGCAACGGGTTTTGGAAAAAGAAACCGCCGATAATCTCAGTGAAGCGCTCAAACAGTTCTTTAAATTGCGCTTAGCTCAGCAACTGAGCAATCAACACAGCACCAATAAACTCGATTTAAAACAGCTCGACCGAACCGAGCGTGACCTGCTCAGGCACAGTTTACACGTGGTGAAAAAATTCAAGCAGTGGCTTGGCTATCACTATCAAATTCGCGAATAGTGGAGTCTGAAAATTGAATTGGTTTACACGCCATTATTGGTTTCACAAACTAAAAGACTCGCCTTATCAGCCGCTGTTTGCAACGCCGATGCAAGGGGAATATGTATCGCTCGATTGCGAAACCACTAGCCTTGATCCGAATCGCGCCGAGTTAGTAACGATTGCCGCCACCAAAATTATCGACAACCGTATTTTAACCAGCCAGCCATTTGAAGTGCGTTTGAGCGCGCCACAATCGCTCGACTCGGGTTCAGTCAAAATCCACAAAATTCGCCATCAAGATCTGGTCGATGGCATCGACGAGCAAGAGGCCATCACTCACCTATTAGACTTTATCGGCAACCGACCTTTAGTGGGCTATCACATTCGTTATGACAAAAAAATCCTCGACCTCGCTTGCCGACGACATTTAGGCTTTCCACTGCCCAATGCTCTCATCGAAGTAAGTCAGATCTATCATGATCAGTTAGAGAGAATGCTGCCGAACGCGTACATCGACCTCAGCTTAGAGGCGATTTGTCGCCATCTTGACTTGCCGATGCAAGATAAACACGACGCGCTGCAAGATGCCATCGCCGCGGCATTAGTGTTTGTGCGCTTGACCAAAGGTGATCTGCCTCCCTTTGTTGCACCTTACTCGCGCTAGCACTTACCCCACACTCATCCTAAAGTCTAATTGTAGAAAATCGCACTCTGACTGACAGTTACCCACATACAGATTTTCCTTTCAGCGCAATTTGATCGCCAATCAACAGGGAAATTGTTCGAATTCACAAGGAGAAAAGCAATGAGTGAAGCCCACGTTTATCCGGTAAAAGAGAACATCAAAGCCAAAACACATGCGGATAATGACACTTACCTAGCGATGTACCAACAATCAGTGACCGACCCAGAAGGCTTCTGGAGTGAACACGGCAAGATTGTGGATTGGATTAAGCCTTTCACTCAAGTGAAACAAACCTCGTTTGATACTGGCCATGTAGATATTCGCTGGTTTGAAGACGGCACATTAAACGTCTCCGCTAACTGCATCGATCGCCACCTTGCCACTCGTGGTGATGAAGTGGCGATTATCTGGGAAGGTGACGATCCAGCTGACGATAAAACCCTCACCTTTAAAGAACTCCATCAACAAGTGTGTCGCTTTTCTAATGTGTTAAAAGATCAAGGAGTACGCAAAGGAGATGTGGTCTGTCTTTACATGCCAATGGTGCCAGAAGCAGCCGTTGCGATGCTCGCTTGTACTCGAATAGGCGCAGTGCATACTGTGGTGTTTGGTGGCTTTTCACCGGAAGCCCTTTCCGGTCGCATCATTGATTCCGATTCCAAAATAGTCATCACTGCCGACGAAGGTGTACGTGGCGGTCGCGCTGTGCCCTTGAAGAAAAACGTCGATGAAGCCTTGACTCACGCTGAAGTGAAAAACATCAGCAAAGTGATCGTCTTTAAACGCACTGGTGGCCAAATTGACTGGCACGAACATCGCGATGTGTGGTGGCATGAAGCAACCGCAAAAGCTTCCGACCACTGCCCAGCTGAAGCCATGAAAGCCGAAGATCCCCTCTTCATCCTCTACACCTCGGGTTCAACGGGTAAACCCAAAGGTGTGCTACACACAACCGGTGGCTACCTTGTTTACGCGGCGATGACCTTCAAATATGTGTTTGACTATCAGCCGGGCGAAGTGTTTTGGTGTACCGCCGATGTGGGCTGGATCACTGGCCACACCTATTTGGTTTACGGTCCTTTGGCCAATGGTGCAAAAACCGTTCTGTTTGAAGGGGTTCCCAACTACCCAGACACCAACCGCATGAGTCAAGTGGTGGATAAACACCAAGTTAACATTCTTTACACTGCGCCGACCGCTATTCGCGCCTTGATGGCGAAAGGCAATGAAGCCGTCAAAGAGACGTCACGCACCAGTTTGCGCATTATGGGTTCGGTGGGAGAACCAATTAACCCAGAAGCGTGGGAGTGGTACTACAAAACCATCGGTAATGAAAAATCACCGATTGTCGATACATGGTGGCAAACCGAAACGGGTGGCATTTTAATTACGCCACTGCCAGGCGCGACGGCACTTAAACCGGGTTCGGCCACACGGCCATTTTTTGGCGTGCAACCAGCCTTGGTCGATAACATGGGCAACATCATTGAAGGGGCTGCCGAAGGTAACTTAGTTATTTTAGATTCATGGCCGGGCCAAATGCGCACCGTTTATGGCGATCATGACCGTTTTGAACAAACCTATTTCTCAACTTTCAAAGGCATGTATTTCACCAGCGATGGCGCACGCCGTGATGAGGATGGCTACTACTGGATAACAGGCCGCGTGGATGACGTGTTAAACGTTTCTGGCCACCGTATGGGCACTGCGGAAATTGAATCGGCTTTGGTTGCTTTTGATAAAATTGCAGAAGCGGCAATTGTCGGCGTGCCACACGATATTAAAGGCCAAGCCATTTATGCTTACATCACCTTAAATGATGGCGTCTACCCCAGCGCCGAGCTGCACAAAGAGGTCAAAGATTGGGTACGAAAAGAGATTGGCCCGATTGCAACGCCCGATGTACTGCACTGGACCGATTCACTGCCCAAAACCCGTTCTGGCAAAATCATGCGCCGTATTTTGCGTAAAATCGCCACCGGCGACACCAGTAATTTGGGCGATACCTCGACACTGGCCGATCCTAGCGTAGTGGATAAATTGATCGCCGAAAAAGCAGAATTGTCTTAACGCTAACGATCCTACCTGCCGCGAGGCATTGAGATGATTAAGCCGTCACACTTGTGGCGGCTTTTTCTTTCCCTCTCACTTCTTCTCATTCTGTTAACTCGGTTGCAGAATTAAATGAGTAAACTATCTGATAAGACCAGTAAATTGCTGCCATTTGCGCTGAATTAGCTATAATCTTGGGCAATTTCTTAAATTCAGGGAATTTTTTACGAAAAATTCACTCTGACCTAAGAATAATATGGGAATATTAATATTCGTTTCACGATATAGGGAGATGTCGACACAATGACTGCTAAATCTCGCATTCTGGTCTTAAATGGGCCAAATCTTAACCTGTTAGGGCTACGTGAACCTGCACATTATGGTTCTGACACCTTAGCGCACATTGTCGAGACATTACGCGAACAAGCGCAAAAAGCAGATATTGAGTTAGAACATCTTCAATCGAACCGCGAATATGAGCTGATCGAAGCCATCCATGCCGCTTACGGCAAGGTCGACTTCATCATCATTAATCCCGCCGCATTGACGCACACCAGTGTGGCACTGCGCGATGCGTTATTGGGTGTCGCCATCCCATTTATTGAAGTGCATCTATCCAACGTTCACGCACGTGAACCTTTTCGCCACCACTCCTATCTGTCGGATAAGGCGCAAGGGGTGATTTGCGGGTTAGGTGCACAAGGTTATGAATTTGCTCTTGCAGCTGCCATAAAAGCGCTACAGGCAAAATAACCCACAGACGATCAACGATAAACAAACACTCTACGGCCCAACCTTAAGGGCTGACGTATTCACAAGATAAAGAGAAAGAAAAGATGGATATTCGTAAAATCAAGAAGCTTATCGAACTGGTAGAAGAATCTGGCATTTCTGAACTAGAAATCTCTGAAGGTGAAGAATCGGTACGCATCAGTCGTAACACTGCGCCAGTACAGATGGCTCAGATGCATTACGCTGCACCAGCGCCAGCACAACAAGCCGCGCCAGTCGCTGCCCCTACGCCAACGGCTGAAGCCGCCGCGCCTGTAGCGCCAAAAGGTCACCAAGTACTTTCGCCAATGGTCGGTACTTTCTACCGCTCACCAAGTCCAGATTCAAAAGCGTTCATCGAAGTCGGTCAAAGTGTTTCAGTCGGTGACACACTATGCATCGTTGAAGCGATGAAAATGATGAACCAAATCGAAGCCGATAAAGCAGGTATCGTTACGGCAATCCTACTTGAAGACGGCCAGACCGTTGAATTCGACCAACCGCTTGTTGTTATCGAATAATCGAGGTTTGCTTTATGTTAGATAAATTAGTCATCGCGAATCGAGGTGAAATTGCACTTCGTATTCTGCGCGCATGTAAAGAGCTTGGCATCAAAACTGTTGCCGTGCACTCCACTGCCGATCGTGATTTAAAACACGTACTGCTGGCCGACGAAACCATCTGTATTGGCCCAGCACGTGGTATTGACAGCTACTTAAACATTCCACGCATTATTTCTGCAGCAGAAGTAACTGGCGCAGTAGCAATTCACCCCGGTTACGGTTTTCTTTCTGAAAACGCCGACTTTGCTGAACAAGTCGAGCGTTCAGGCTTCATTTTTGTTGGCCCGAAAGCCGATACCATTCGCATGATGGGTGACAAAGTGTCAGCCATCAGCGCAATGAAAAAAGCGGGCGTTCCTTGTGTGCCGGGTTCTGACGGCCCACTGGATGGCGATGAAGTCAAAAACAAAGCCCATGCGAAACGCATTGGATACCCTGTGATCATTAAAGCTTCTGGCGGCGGCGGCGGTCGTGGTATGCGCGTGGTCCGTAGCGAAAATGAACTGACCCAAGCGATCGCAATGACGCGTGCCGAAGCCAAAGCAGCATTCAACAATGACATGGTTTACATGGAAAAATTCCTAGAAAACCCACGTCACGTTGAAGTACAAATTATTGCGGATGGTCAAGGTGGCGCAATTCACCTTGGTGAACGTGACTGCTCAATGCAGCGTCGTCACCAAAAAGTGGTTGAAGAAGCTCCAGCACCAGGTATTACCGAAGAGATGCGTAAATACATCGGTGAACGTTGTACACGCGCTTGTCTCGAAATTGGCTATCGTGGTGCCGGTACGTTTGAGTTCCTATACGAAAACGGCGAGTTCTACTTCATTGAGATGAACACGCGTATTCAAGTTGAGCACCCAGTCACTGAAATGGTCACTGGCGTTGACCTCATCAAAGAACAGCTTCGCGTCGCCGCAGGTCAACCACTGTCGTTTACCCAAGATGACATCAAGATCCGTGGCCATGCAATTGAATGCCGTATCAACGCGGAAGATCCGGTTCGTTTCCTCCCTTCTCCGGGCAAAATCGAACACTTCCACGCGCCGGGCGGTATGGGCGTGCGTTGGGAATCACACATTTATGCTGGCTACACAGTGCCGCCGCATTATGATTCAATGATCGGCAAGCTTATCACTTACGGTGAAAACCGTGACGTGGCGATCGCGCGCATGAAAAATGCGTTAAACGAAATGATCGTCGATGGCATTAAAACCAACATCACCTTGCAGCAATCGATCATGCAAGATGAGAACTTCCAACACGGTGGAGCGAACATCCACTACCTTGAGAAGAAATTGGGTTTACAGCACTAATTTTCGCGTCGCGAGAGACCAAATGCTCACTTCGGTGAGCATTTTTGTTTTCGGCAGCCGAGTCAGTTTCTGCTAAACTCTGCGCCAACTGACGACATAACAGAGCAACTGACATGCCTTGGATTCAAATTAAACTGAACGCAACTAACGCCAATGCCGAGCCAATTGGCGACATGCTGATGGAAGAGACGGGCGCAGTATCCGTCACTTTTCTTGATGCTCACGACACCCCTGTTTTTGAACCGCTTCCGGGCGAAACTCGCCTTTGGGGCGATACCGACGTGCTAGCGCTATATGATGCCGAAGCCGATAGCGCATGGATAATTGACCAAATTCGCTCAAGCAAACTGCTGAGTGATGACTTTGCCTACAAAGTTGAACAGCTCGAAGATAAAGACTGGGAACGTGAATGGATGGACAACTTCCACCCGATGAAATTTGGTCAACGTTTGTGGATTTGCCCAAGCTGGCGTGAAATCCCAGAACCTGACGCTGTCAACGTAATGCTCGACCCGGGCCTTGCATTCGGTACAGGGACTCACCCGACGACCGCATTATGTTTAGAGTGGCTCGAAGGGCTCGACCTGACAGGTAAAACCGTCATCGATTTTGGTTGTGGTTCAGGCATCCTAGCCATTGCAGCGATCAAATTGGGCGCAGCCAAAGTCGTCGGTATTGATATCGACCCACAAGCACTGCTTGCTTCTAACGACAACGCAGGACGCAATGGCGTAGCTGACCAACTTGAAGTGTATTTGCCACAAGATCAACCTGAAGGCTTAATCGCTGACGTGGTTGTGGCCAACATTTTGGCCGGCCCACTGCGTGACCTGAATGGTGTGATCAAAGGGTTACTTAAGCCCAATGGCCAACTTGCGATGTCCGGTGTTTTGGACACTCAAGCCGAAGAAGTTGCCAACCATTATCGTGACGAGCTTCACATTGACCCGATAATTGAGCTCAATGAGTGGTGCCGCATCTCGGGTCGCAAGCAAGGCTAGATAAGACTTTGCGTGCTAATAGACTGTATTTTATACGATTTACTAAAACAAATTGTAAATGCTCAAATATTAGTCTTTTCACGCAGTAAAAAAATGCGTAAAATGCGCGCCCTTGCTGGTACAGAACTGTGATGACGTTTTGAAAATCGGAAACTATCAACTTAAGAACAATCTTATCGTTGCCCCTATGGCAGGAGTAACTGACAGACCATTTCGAGAGTTGTGTCTTCGCTATGGAGCAGGCATGGCCGTCAGTGAAATGATGTCCTCTAATCCTGCTCTATGGAATACGTCAAAGTCGATGCAACGTATGGTACATGAGGGCGAATCGGGCATTCGCTCGGTACAAATTGCGGGAGCCGACCCACAGCTTATGGCCGATGCAGCCCAATTTAGTGTTGAGAACGGTGCTCAGATCATCGACATCAACATGGGTTGCCCAGCAAAAAAGGTGAATAAAAAGCTGGCGGGTTCAGCCTTACTCCAATTTCCGGAGACGATTGAACAGATCTTGAAAGCGGTGGTGAACGCCGTTGATGTCCCAGTGACATTAAAGACCCGTACTGGCTGGGACACAGACAACAAAAACTGTGTCTACATCGCTAAATTAGCCGAAGACTGCGGCATACAAGCTTTAGCCCTGCATGGCAGAACCAAAGCGTGTATGTACAAAGGCGAGGCCGAATACGACAGCATTAAAGCGGTGAAAAACGCCATCTCTATTCCGGTTATTGCTAACGGTGATATCGATAGCCCAGAGAAGGCGAAATACGTGCTGGATTACACCGGCGCTGACGCTTTAATGATTGGACGACCTGCCCAAGGTCGCCCGTGGATTTTCCAAGAAATCCAACACTATTTGGAAAACGGCACCACGATGTCTGAACTTCCGGCTGCGGAAGTGAAAGATATTATGCTTGGTCATGTACAGGCTCTCCACAGTTTCTATGGTGAGTATTTAGGCCCTCGCATCGCTCGTAAGCATGTGGGTTGGTATCTGAAAGAACATGAACAAGCGAGTGAGTTTCGCCGTACCTTCAACGCTATTGACGCAGCACCGCTGCAAATTGACGCGCTCGAAGGTTATTTTGATAACGTTGCATCATAATTAAGAGAAGAGCTAGACCGCATATGTTCGAACAAAACCTGACTTCAGAAGCTTTCACAGTAACAACCGTAACTTCACAAGATCAAATCACGCAAAAGCCACTACGTGATTCAGTTAAAGCATCTCTTAAAAACTACCTTGCGCAGTTAAACGGCCAAGAAGTGACAGAACTATACGAGTTAGTTCTTGCTGAAGTTGAACAGCCACTACTCGACACCATCATGCAGTACACTCGCGGTAACCAAACTCGCGCAGCAACCATGATGGGCATCAACCGCGGCACTCTTCGTAAGAAGCTAAAAAAATACGGCATGAACTAATCTAGCTACTGCACAAATCTAGCAACTAGATACCATCGCTTTTAAAACCGAGCCTCTGCGCTCGGTTTTTTCATTTTCACCCAACGGATAACTAAAATATCAACGGGCTGTTTTACTTTGCATTAATGCAATAAAGAGATCTGATTGTTTGAGCGGGCTCTCTCTTCTTCTGTTGTCGCATTTACGCGACCGCAACAAACTGGTTACATTGTGCATGTGATGGAAATTTACCGACCGATCCCCAAATCACTTGTCGTGAACAGTGCATACAATGAGTAAGGCTTTATCCCCCAAAAAATGGAGTGACTAAGATGAGCTCGGCGACGCAACAATCTAAACACCAAGTCAAATGGGCCTATAATGATAAAACCACTCGGAAGATTGACAAGGAGTGACGTCAATGAGCTTACTGAACTTGCGCCAGACCAAAATTAGAACGCGTTTATACCTGCTGACCACGGTCACCACACTGCTACTGTTGATCCCATTTGTCTCCATGCTCAATAGTTATCAACACGATTTAATGCAATCAAAACAGACAAAAACTCGCCACATCGTCGAAACAGGATACGGCGTATTAAGCTACTTCCACCAATTACAAATCGATGGCACCTTGTCCGAGCAGCAAGCACAGACTCAAGCCAAACAAGCCATCGCGAAACTGCGCTACGAGGCTGATGATTATTTTTGGATCAACGACCTTCAGCCAAGTATGATCATGCACCCAATGAAGCCCCAATTGGACGGCAAAGATCTCTCCAATGCCGCAGACCCGACCGGAAAAAAACTGTTTGTAGAATTTACTAAAGTCGCTAAACAGCAGGGTGAAGGCTTTGTCGACTATATGTGGCCCAAACCGGGTTCTAGCGTCGATGTGGGTAAAATCTCTTATGTAAAATTATTTAAACCTTGGGGTTGGATCCTCGGTTCTGGAGTCTACATCGACGATGTCAATGCGTTGATTTGGCAACGCCTACAATCGATATTGCTCATTCTTAGCCTCGTCATTATTGTGATGCTGATTCTTTCAGTAGTGATAGGAAATAGCATCACTAAACCGTGTGAAGAAACCAAACAGGCACTCGAAGAAATCGCCAAAGGCGACGGTGATTTAACCAAACAGCTCTCGGTGCAAGGTAGTGATGAGCTGTCACACATAGCGCAAGCCTTCAATGAGTTCACAGAGAAGATTCGTCATACCATTACCAATATCACACCGATCACCGACAATGTTAACCACTCGGCAAATGAGCTTACTCAACTCTCACAACATGCCTCAATCAAAGCCTTAGAGCAGCAGCAATCCGTCGATACGGTCGCATCAGCGATGAACGAACTGCATGCGAGCAATCAAGAAGTGGCTAATGCGGCGAGTAGTGCCGCGAAAGCCGCGCATACGGCCAGCAGCAAAGGCAAAGAAGGCAGCTCGGTGATTGGCAAAGCTTCTGATTTTATGGACTCCTTGTCTGCACTACTGACCACCACTGACACCACCACTAAAAACCTCGCCAAAGAGACACAAGATGTCGGAGCGATACTGGCGGTCATCCAAGGGATAGCTGAACAAACCAACTTATTGGCCCTGAATGCGGCGATTGAAGCAGCACGTGCTGGTGAACAAGGACGAGGCTTTGCGGTCGTCGCGGATGAAGTACGGGCGCTGGCAACGCGTACTCAAACCAGCACCAACGAGATAGAGCAGATAATCAATAGATTACAGGCTCGCGCAAAAGAGCTGGGAGAATTTATGGCTCAAACGCAGCAACAATCAACCGCCACACAGCAACAAGCCGTTTTAGCTCAGCAAGTACTCAATGAGATCGACGAGCAAATAAAACAGATTCTCTCACTCAATGAACATATTGCAGAGGCAAGCGCCCAGCAAACCACCGCTACAGAAGAGATTAATCGCAATCTGACTCATATTGCCGAGCACAGCTCTCAAGCTGCAGCTCAAGCCGATCAAGTGTCGACAGCCAGTCAATATCTCTCAGACAGTGGCCAACAACTGAAACAGAGCATTAGCCATTTTAAAGTGTGAGCAACTCACGCCTTATCGGCTGATGAGATCACTCCAATGCTGCTAAAATTGAGCAGTGGCTGGCGTTGTCGTCTATATGACCGCAGCACGCATCGTTGATTTTTTTTAGCGCTTGACGAATCGCCGTTAACTCGGCGATTTTTTGATCAATCACCACCAGCTTAGCGCTGGTGATCGATTTCACTTCTGCACAGCTGTGTTCGGTCGCTTCCAGCTTTATTTCCAGTAACTCTTTGATCTCATCCAAACTGAGCCCTAGCTCTTTGGCTTTGAGAATAAAACTCACCTGCTGCTGATTTTTTTGATTATATAAACGATAACCAGACTCACTGCGCCCCGCCGGTTTTATTAGCGCATTTTTTTCATAAAAACGCAGCGTATCGGTTGAAACTTTACAGCGTTTGGCGAGCTCTCCAATTTGAAACATCTCATTCTCCTTTAACGTTTTTATTACGTTTGATACCCAATATCGCCGTTTTTATAAAAAATTTTGCGATGCCAAACGATTGCGCGAGCTTTTTGATGATTGTTTGGTTAGAATGTGCGCCATCAAATTTCCTATTAACTCCATGATTTGAGGAAGACCGAAGCATGAATAACGCTCGTCCTATTCACCGCGCATTGATCAGCGTATCAGACAAAACCGGCATTGTTGAGTTCGCTCAAGCTCTCGCGAAGCGCGGTGTCGATATTCTTTCTACTGGTGGCACCGCTCGCTTATTAGCAGACCAAGGTATTGCTGTTACAGAAGTTTCTGACTACACCGGTTTTCCTGAGATGATGGACGGTCGCGTAAAAACATTGCACCCGAAAGTACACGGTGGCGTGCTGGGCCGCCGCGGTCAAGATGACGACATCATGCAACAACACGGTATTAAGCCGATTGATATGGTAGTCGTCAACCTTTACCCGTTTGCCGAAACCGTTGCTAAAGCAGGTTGTACCCTAGCTGATGCGGTAGAAAATATCGACATTGGTGGACCAACTATGGTGCGTTCTGCGGCGAAAAACCACAAAGACGTGACCATAGTGGTGAATGCACATGACTACGACCGTGTCATTGCCGAGATGGATGCGAACGACAATTCGCTAACACTCGAAACACGTTTTGACCTTGCGATTGCCGCTTTTGAACACACCGCTGCTTACGATGGCATGATCGCCAACTACTTCGGCACTATGGTTCCATCCTATGGAGCCTCTTTACTTGATGAAGAAGGAAAGAAGGGTGATGAAGAGAGCAAATTCCCGCGCACCTTCAACCAACAATTCCTGAAAAAACAAGACATGCGTTACGGTGAGAACAGTCACCAAGCGGCCGCTTTCTATGTTGAAGCCAACCCAGAGGAAGCGTCAGTCTCTACGGCACGCCAACTCCAAGGTAAAGCGCTCTCTTACAACAACATCGCCGATACCGACGCCGCTCTTGAGTGTGTGAAAGAGTTCGCTGAGCCAGCGTGTGTGATTGTCAAACACGCCAACCCATGTGGCGTTGCCTTGGGCAGTGATATTCTTCAAGCCTACAACCGCGCTTACCAAACCGACCCAACGTCTGCCTTTGGTGGCATCATCGCTTTTAACCGCGAGCTAGACGCACAAACCGCAGCGGCGATTGTTGAGCGCCAGTTTGTTGAAGTGATCATCGCACCAACCGTTTCAGCGGAAGCGATTGAAGTGGTTGCGGCGAAGAAAAACGTGCGCCTGCTTGAGTGCGGTGAATGGTCAGCGAAAACCACGGGCTTTGACGTGAAACGCGTCAATGGTGGCTTACTGGTACAAGATCGCGATCAAGGCATGGTTAGCCTTGATGATCTCAAAATCGTAACCAAGCGCCAGCCGAGTGAAGAAGAGATCAAAGATGCTCTTTTCTGCTGGAAAGTAGCTAAATACGTCAAATCAAACGCGATTGTTTACTCAAAAGGTGACATGACTGTTGGCGTGGGCGCAGGCCAAATGAGCCGCGTTTATTCAGCCAAAATTGCAGGCATCAAAGCGGCCGATGAAGGCTTGCAAGTAGAAGGATGTGTGATGGCTTCTGATGCTTTCTTCCCGTTCCGTGACGGCATTGATGCCGCAGCGCAAGCGGGCATCAAGTGTGTGATTCAACCGGGCGGTTCGATGCGCGATGACGAAGTGATTGCCGCCGCCGATGAACACGGCATGGCGATGATCTTTACTGGTATGCGTCACTTCCGTCACTAAAAACCTTACCCCACCCTAGCCCTCCCCTAGAAGGGGAGGGAATAGAAACCAAGTGACCTGACTTCCCTTTTAGGGGAGGGAGAATAGAACGAAGTGACCTCACCTAACTTTTAGGAAGAGGTATTGTTCTCCAAGTTCCTTCCCTTCAAGGGGAGATATTGTCATCCAAGTTCCTCCCCCTTTAAGGGGGAGGTTAGGAGGGGGTAAATGGCAACAAACAAACTCTATACGTTAAAGGATACTCATAGATGAACATTCTGATTATAGGTGCTGGCGGTCGTGAGCACGCTCTGGGTTGGAAAGTCGCTCAAAACCCAAATGTTAAAACTGTCTTTGTTGCTCCGGGTAATGCGGGCACAGCGCTTGAGCCTAAACTTGAGAACGTCAACATTGCAGTGGAAGACATTGCTGGTTTGGTCGCTTTTGCTCAAGAAAAACGTATTGAACTGACCATTGTTGGCCCAGAAACACCCTTAGTGCTTGGCGTGGTGGATGCTTTCCGTAAGGCGGATTTACCCATCTTTGGCCCGACTCAAGCGGCAGCGCAGCTCGAAGGCTCTAAAGCGTTCACCAAAGATTTCTTAGCTCGTCATCATATTCCTACTGGGGCTTACGCTAATTTCACAGAAATTGAACCTGCTTTGGCATACGTCCGCCAGCAAGGCGCGCCGATTGTGGTCAAAGCCGATGGCCTTGCCGCTGGCAAAGGGGTCATTGTGGCGATGACGCTGCAAGAGGCCGAAGACGCGATTCAAGATATGCTCGCAGGCAATGCCTTTGGTCATGCAGGCAGCCGTGTGGTGATTGAAGAGTTCTTAGATGGAGAAGAAGCGAGCTTCATTGTCATGGTCGATGGCGTAAATGTTCTCCCTATGGCCACCAGCCAAGATCATAAACGCGTCGGCGATAAAGACAGTGGCCCCAATACTGGCGGCATGGGCGCTTACTCGCCAGCTCCGGTGGTCACGCCCGAGATCCATGAGCGCGTGATGCAAGAGGTGATTTATCCAACGGTGCGCGGTATGGCGGCAGAAGGCAACCCTTACACAGGTTTTCTGTACGCTGGGCTAATGATTGACGCGCAAGGCACACCGAAAGTGATTGAGTACAACTGCCGCTTTGGTGACCCTGAAACTCAGCCGATCATGATGCGGATGCAATCGGATTTGGTCGAACTCTGCCTTGCCGCTCTAGAAGGCAAACTCGATCAAGTGGAGTCAAAATGGGACCCACGCGCTTCTATCGGTATTGTTTTGGCCGCTGGCGGTTACCCTGCCGACTACGCGAAAGGAGACGTCATTTCTGGCTTACCAACGCAAGAAGTCATGGGTGAGAAAATCTTCCACGCAGGCACAAGCGACCAAGCTGGAGAAGTCGTCACCAACGGTGGTCGCGTGTTATGCGCAACCGCACTGGGTAACACGGTTTCACAAGCGCAGCAGCGCGCTTATCAATTAGCCAAACAGGTCAACTGGGATGGCATGTTCTATCGCAGCGATATTGGCTACCGCGCGATAGCTCGTGAACAACAGACAACAAAATAACAACGACAAGGCTAGGTTATGATCCAATAAGGCGCTCATTGAGCGCCTTATTTTTATACTTCATGTTCATACTTCTGTATCGGCTTGGTGCTAAACCCACTTCGAGATGAACTTAATCATCACTTCAACAATTGCGGTTTGTCGACACAGCCATGATTCTCATCAGCAAGCATTAATAGCTCTTCGATATAGACACGGTTATTGCGGATTTTACCTAAAAATGCGATGTAGTTATCCAATGATGCTAAACGACTGACCACAAAACTGGGCAGCGTTTGGTTAAATTCCATCTGCGTGTATTCATGACCCGTGCAGGTTTCAAACACTTCGCCATCCCACACCCCTTGAATCAGTTCTAACCCTTGGTTGTCTTTATTTTTGGTTTCTGAGATCAGGTATTGTGCTTGTTGCAGGTAATGGGAAAGCTGTTCTTCATCGAGTGGCAGTATTTTTCCATCGACACGGTATTGTTGATAAATGGCCTCGCCAGCGTCATTAAAACGTAAGTGAACCGAATAAGGTACGAGCGATTTCTTTTGTAGCTGCTCACCTTCGCGCTTGAGCTCTCTTAATGTCCCTTCATCCCAGCGATAATTGGTTTTATACCAACCATAATCACCTGATGCGACATAATCAGCGGCGCTGTTTGGAGAGGCCGAACGCTCGATATACCAATAAAAACTGGTGGCATCACCCATGGTTTGCCCACTGGTATAATTGGAATATTGTTCGAGACTAGGCGTATGGCTAGAGGAGGAGCATCCCACTAAGACGAGGGGAAATAGAATGGATAAAAGAATTTTTTTCATGGGAGAAATCTACGCCGAGAGAGTATCTCGGCGTAGTATAAATTATTTCACTGAATCTTTCAGTGCTTTACCGGCTACAAATGCTGGAACGTTAGCTGCTGCGATTTGAATCTCAGCACCTGTTTTAGGGTTACGGCCAGTACGCGCTGCACGGTGGTTTACTTTGAATGTACCAAAACCAATTAGTTGAACTTGGTCACCCTCTTTGAGAGCGCCTTCAACTGCGCCTAAAGTCGCCTCAAGAGCAGCTTTTGCTTGTGCTTTAGATAAGTCTGCTTTTTCAGCGATAAAGTCGATTAATTGGGTCTTGTTCATTAGGTTTCCCTTCTCATGTGTTATCGAATTGACCTCACTCTAAAACATAAAGCCCCCGTCTGGCAAAGGTTTGTCGCTGATCTTTTGTCTCTATGCCGCACTTTTAACCACAATATGAGCAATAACTCACAATTTGTTACTGATTGACAAAGAATATCCGCTTGTTTTTGACGCTGTAAGCCCTTATTTATAGCGTACTTATGCTTGGATACCTGATATTTCAGGTCACTTAAGCGACCTAATATATCAGTGCAATCCTACGCAGGTAGAGCCTCCAATGACCGACATTGGCATGGAGCAAGCTCAACGCAGTATTGATTTGGTATAGATTAAAACTAAGGAACAATCATGTTTTTGCTTACGGTTTATATTGCCGTTGCCATCGGTGTCTCTTTTATCTGTTCGGTTCTTGAAGCTGTGCTACTGAGCATCACACCAAGTTACCTTGCTCAGTTGCGCCAAAATGCTCACCCTTCAGCTGATAAATTAAGCAAGCTCAAAGCGGACATTGACCGTCCCTTGGCATCGATTCTCACGCTCAACACCATTGCTCACACCATCGGTGCCGCCAGCGCAGGCGCACAAGCGGCGGTCGTATTTGGTAGCGAATGGCTCGGCGTATTTTCTGCGGTGCTAACTCTAGGCATTTTGGTGTTGTCGGAAATCGTACCGAAAACCATTGGCGCAACCTATTGGCGTCAACTTGCGCCAGCTTCTGCGGTAGTTTTACGCTGGATGGTGTGGGCGCTGACACCTTTTGTCTGGTTTTCAGAGCAGATCACCAAACGCTTAGCGCGTCACCATGAAGCACCCAAAATGCGTGATGAACTCTCCGCGATGGCCATGCTGGCCAATGAAAGCGGTGAGTTTGCCGATGGCGAATCAAAAATACTCAATAACTTGTTGGCTATCCAACACGTCCCAGTGACTCAAGTGATGACACCGCGCCCGGTTTTGTTTCGCGCCAGCGCGCAACTCACTATCGACGAGTTTCTCGTGCAACATAGAGATACGCCCTTTTCGCGTCCGCTTATTTATGGCGAAAGCAAAGAGGACATCATCGGTTTTGTGCATCGCTTAGAGCTATTTAAACTGCAACAAAAGGGCCAAGGCAGTAAACGTTTAGAAGAAGTCATGAGGCCGCTTCATGCGCTGCTCAACAAAATGAGCTTATTAAAGGCGTTTGATCAAATGATGCAAAAACGGCTGCAACTGGCGTTAATCGTTGATGAATACGGCACAGTACAAGGCATTCTGACCTTAGAGGATATTTTTGAATACCTACTGGGTGAAGAGATCATTGATGAAGCAGATAAAACCACCGACATGCAGCAGCTTGCTTACCAGCGCTGGGAACGTTGGAAGAAAACACACGGCGTCATTGAAAACAGGGATGAGGAATAGAAAATAAAGGAAATAGAATGGAATCTAATCCTAAATCGACAAAAATGCGGCGTAGAACATTGCGTACTAACGCTACAGCATCAGAACAAAGTGTGTGTGGGCAAAGTTACGATGCCAACAACTAGGCACTAAATTTCGCCGTCAGTTTGGTATTGGTCCTTATATCGTGGATTTTTATGCGCCAAGTCATCGGCTGGTGATTGAAATCGATGGTGACTCTCATTTCAGCGAGTCTTCTTATATCTACGACCAAGCAAAAACTGATTATCTAGAGCAATTTGGCATTCGTGTTTTACGGTATACAAACGAGGAAGTACGAATACAGCTTGATGATGTTGTTGAGGATATTTGTCGCTACTTAAACACCCCACTCTAACCCTCCCCTCAAAGGGGAGGGAATTTAAAAGCGATCACTGTAATCAGCACCTTTCGGCACCGAAACGAACGCTTTTATCAATCCTTTTTCAGGAAGACGAACGCGCTTTTGCCCATCCACCTTCAAGGGAGACGAGAGCGCTTTTAGTCCCTCCCCCTTCTAGGGGGAGGTTAGGAGGGGGTGTACTACAAACTCACACCAATGTTGCTCACGCCTTCGTCGCGTAGCTCTTGGCGTAGGTCTTTAATCAAATCAATATCTCGCTCTACGGCTTCACGCAGAGGGCGGAAAATAGCCCACTGTACATCCCATTCAGCGCAGACCGCTTCATTTTGTTTTTGATTGTCGTTGGTGATCTCTTCGCCCGTTTGCGCTTCTTCTAACTGCGCCACTGTCAGCACCGACACCTGACTGATTTTTTGCATGTTTTCATACAGATAATCGCGATCAAGCAGGCCGTGAAGTAGGTGAGACAAAGCCACACACGCATCAATTGCTGGGTACACAGCGTAAACATCAAAATCTTCTGAGCTTGGAATGATCTCTTCCAACTTCTCCAATTGGTTCTCGAAATTGATTTTGGCACTTTTTACCGTGAGCAATTCCCAAACACTGTCGAGAATATCTCGATATACTCGCGTGTGAGCAAATTCAGTATTGTCGCAAAACATGGCATAGTTCGGGTACATACGTTCACACAAACACGCCATAAAAGTAATTTGTTGCCAAGGTTCAAATTTCTCAAGACGAACCTGCAGAGGGTTTTGTAGCATAATCACTCAATCGCAGCAGAAAAAGACAGCGGAAGTGTACTTGATAACCAACAGGGAAAAAAGCAAAGCCGATGAACAATTTCACTCATAAACTCTATATTCTGACCGAACACAACGATATTTATCGACAAGCGATTGAACAGGCACAGTTGAGCGGCTTAACCATCACTGACGATCGCAGCGAAGCAACCATTTTGCTGGCCGCACCACCACTGGCGGCAAAGTATTTGGACGATTTTCCGCAACTGGAATGGTTGCACTCGGAATATGCAGGCGTCGACACCTTAATGTCGCCACAACTTCGTCAAGATTATGAGCTCACCAACGTTAAAGGCATCTTCGGCCAGCAAATTGCTGAATACGTTCTGGGCAACCTGATTGCACACTTTCGCCACTTTGCTTGCTACGCGCAGCAACAAGCGGCTAAACAGTGGCAGACCCACCCTTATCAATCGATCAATGATAAAACCATGGTGATCCTCGGCACAGGCTCGATTGGCAGCCATTTAGCAAAAGTAGCCAAAGCCTTTGGTTTGCACGTGATTGGCGTCAACCGCACTGGCATCCCAGCTAAAAACGGGGGTTTTGATAAAACCTATCACATTAACGAGCTTGCTACTGCCCTCGCCCATGCGGAGGTTGTGGTCAGTACGTTACCCAACACGCCGCACACCAAAGGCTTGCTCAATCAAAGTACGTTGAGCCATTGCCACAATGCATTACTGTTTAATGTCGGGCGCGGTAAAAACCTTGTTGAGAGTGATTTGATTGCACTGATTGAAGAGGGGCACATTCAACACGCCTACCTCGATGTATTTGAAAAAGAGCCATTAAGCGAAGATCACCCGTTCTGGACGCACCCTGCCATTAGCCTTACCCCGCACATCGCAGCAGTGAGTTTTCCTGAGCAAGTGGTTGAGATTTTCACCCGTAATTACGGCTTGTGGCAAGACGGGTTCCAACTTGAAAACAGAATTGATTTTGAAAAAGGCTATTAGGTCAAATAGCGGTTAATAATCGGCACTAAGCCTAGGGAAACCTTAACTCAATGTTACTATAGACACGCAAACCACTTGCCATTGCTGTCGAGAATACACTGCCGCATCGAACACGGGTTAATGCGGTAAAACAGGAACGGTATCGCCTAATGACACAAGGAGCAAATCATGCCTTCAGCCATCACTTCGTGGCTACAATCACTGAACATTAATTTAGAACAACTGCTGCCGATTGCTGAAGCACTTGGGCTTATCGCGCTTATTTCTATCGTTATCCATTTAGTGTTGCACCGAGGGGTGAGCCTATGGCTACAGAGGCGCACAACCAACGCACAAGTTTTACAAAACATTCTGTTTAGCAAAAAGCTTTTCAGCCGCTTTGCCTTGTTAATTCAAGGGATTGTCATTTCAATTCAAACTCAGTTATGGCTTAGCCACGCCAGTGCGACTTACGAACTGCTGCATACATTGACCTTACTGTGGATTATTCTCTTTGGCCTATTAAGCAGTTACGCTCTGCTCAATGTGGTAGAAACGTTACTTTATCGCAGTGCAACCAGCCGTAACATTCCGCTCAAAGGCATTATTCAAAGCATCAAAATCATCGCATTTGTTATCGCCGCACTGTTTGCGACGTCAATTTTAATTGGCAAATCACCAGTGCTACTGCTGAGCGGTTTAGGTGCGATGACGGCGGTCATCATGCTGGTATTTAAAGACCCGATTTTAGGGTTAGTGGCGGGGATTCAGCTTTCAGCGAACCAAATGCTAAGCGTCGGTGACTGGCTCGAAATGCCCAAATATGGCGCAGACGGTAACGTCATCGACATTAGCCTGACCACAGTCAAAGTGCAAAACTGGGATAAAACCATCACCACTATTCCGACTTATGCCTTGATCTCTGATTCGTTTAAAAACTGGAAAGGGATGCAAGAATCAGGCGGCCGACGCATTAAACGCAGCGTATTAATTGATGCCAACAGCATTCACTTTCTGACGCCAGAAGAGCAAAGCTACCTACGCAAAGCACAACTTTTAGAGCCCTACTTGGCCGAAAAAGAACAAGAGCTCAACGCCTATAATCAGATGAGCCAACTCGATTTAGCCTGCCGCATCAATGGCCGCCGCTTAACCAACATTGGCAGTTTTCGTGCCTATCTAGAACGTTACTTGCGTAACCATCCCCAAATTCACCAAGGCATGACATTAATGGTGCGCCAACTGGCCCCCACGCACGATGGCGTCGCGCTGGAGATCTATTGTTTCACCAATACGGTCGTGTGGGTCGAGTATGAAGGTATTCAGTCCGATATTTTTGACCACATTTACTCCGTACTGCCCGACTTCGGCCTACGCGTTTCTCAAGCGCCAACTGGCAGTGACTTTCAAGCACTCGCAAGGTAAACATGACATTGCCTGAGTTTCCTCCCCCTAATGGGGGAGGTTTAATCGTAAAGTGATCGAGAAGGGTTACAGTTTAAAGCGGTTAATTTCTTGTTGAAGCTCTTTAGATAAGCTAGAAAGCAATTCAGCTTGTTGGGAAGCTTCTTGCGCTTCTTTTGCCAGTTCATCAGAGACGTCGCGTATACCTTGGGTATTACGCGTAATTTCCTCTGTGACTGACGCCTGTTCTTCTGCGGCGGTTGCAATTTGGGTTGCCATATCGCTGATCGTGCCGACCGCTTCACCAATTTTCACTAAGCTTTGCGCGGCCACGTTAGCATCTTCCACGCTACTTTCGGAAAGCTTGCTACTCTCAGTCATGATGTTCACGGCCTGAGTCGTGGTTTTCTGCAACGTTTCAATCGTCTGTTGAATCTCTTGCGTCGAACTGTGCGTTCGTTGGCTGAGTACCCGAACTTCATCCGCTACCACCGCGAATCCACGCCCTTGCTCACCCGCCCTTGCCGCTTCAATCGCCGCATTCAGTGCCAGTAAGTTGGTTTGCTCAGCAATGCCCTGAATCGCTGACAAGATCGTATTGATGTTTTGTGCATGCTGGTTCAAGTTCTCAATGACTTCTTTGGCTACCGTCATCTCTTTCGACAACTCACTGATCGACTGTTGAGTATTTTTCACCTGCTCAACGCCGTGGTTAGAAATTTTCACCGTATCCAAAGACGTGGCCGCTGTATTATCTGCATTGCCTGCAATCTCTTGCGTTGCGGCCGCCATTTCGTTAATCGCAGTGGCCACCATGTTGATTTCATCTTGTTGCACCATAATGCGTCGGGTACGTTCATGGGCTTGCGCTGCGGTGTTTTCTGCTTGCAGTGTTAACCCTTGCGACACTTCATGGAAGCGCTTGATCATGCCGTGCATATTACCGACAAACTGATTAAAGTTATTCGCCAGTGCGCCTACTTCATCTTGATAACGTGGTTCAATGCGCTGCGTAAGGTCAGCATCACCGTCTGCAATTTCCGCCAATGCTTGGGAGACTCGGCCCAAGTCACGCAGTAAGAAGCCAACCAATGCCGAAAACACGATCACGACCAAAATTGTAATGGCGACTGATATCGAGGTTAATTGCATAAAGAGAGCGCCAATATTGGTGTACTCCACCTCTTTATCGAGCTCAATGCCGAGCACCCAGTCAGTCTCAGGAACGGCGGTAAAGAATAATAATTTTTCGACATCACCAACCATCACGGTTTGTATTTTGTTCTCTGATTGAGCGGTCGATGACTTGCTGCGTTAGGTTAGGGCTATAAGAAGCCAGCGGTTTGAGAATCAAATCTTTATTACGGTGTGCAACAATTAACCCTGTATCACGGTTGATCAACATAGCGTTTGATTTTGCCCCTGCATCAATCGCAATGACATCCTTCACCAATTGATCAATTAACACATCAGCACCAATAACGCCCCAAAACTGTCCGTTTTTCTTAATCGGTTCAGCGAGCGTTACCATCAAAGCGCCCGTGATCGCATCAGCATAGGCGGCAGTTAATATCGTGCCGGAGCTATTTTTCGCTTCTTGATACCATCCTCTTGTCCGAGGATCATAGCTTGCATTGTCTGCACCTCGAGACGGAATAGAACGGTGCATGGTGCCTTGCTCAGTGCCGAAATAGAGTAAATCAAACTGTGCGCCTTGCTGAGCTTGCTGTAAAAAAGGCAGTGAATCTTCCTTCATCGTGTGAGGGATCACCGCGCTAATAACTTTGCTACGAACATCCAACCATTGGGTAATCGAACTCGTTGCCGATTTCGAGATACCATACACCCTTTCCTTGATGCCACTCTCCGTTTCATCTTTCAATAAATTTGCCGACAGTAACGTCAACACCACCGCCATCACAATAACAACAAGCAAACTTGTCATTATCAACTTACCTTTTAACGATAGATTCACAACTCACCCCCGTTGGTGAAATAGATTAGGTTTTGTTTGTAAGAATCGCCCACTACACATGTTCACTTTGCACTCATACTGCGTCGTAATTAACCGACAAAAAGTCCAAGCCACAGTCTAAGCCACAAAGCGTTATCGTTTAGTTGCTAATGGATACAAATCTTTTACACCTATTAAAAGTAAGTTACTGCTATTAACAATGCAATTAACACGGCAAAACATTGCGCTCAATCTATCACCTCATAACCTAAACTGCGCAACGTAGCAGCAAAAGCCTGCTTTGTGGTGGGCTCTCCATGAACATTTTCGTCACGTAAGGCTTACAATAACTTTACTCAGGTAATTTTCATCCATTGCACACTTCATCCGTTTACGTTTGAAACCACCTTTAAATAAGGTTCAGTCTTTAACATGCTCAAACACATCTGCCGAATCCTAGCAAAACTAGCAAAAGTCGTTTACTGAAGTGTTCAGTCTAATTGATTAAGATCGGATTTTACTCACCTAACCCAGCATACAAAACTATCAGTACAGATCAGCATTCTGAGTAGAACTTTTGTATAATTAGAAGTGTTGGCTTGAGTTAGTATCCCATTAAGATCAGCAATTAATCATTTCATTAAGAGTTTTCTCTTTATATACAGCATTGTTGATCAAATCAAGCTCGATGCAGAGCTAGCTCTAATTGGCCGCATGTTAAGCAATAGCTTTTATTTCCGGCATACTGAATCTTATGACTTTGTTTATTGCTTTGGCACTGGCAAAGACTTGACCATTTTGTAACTACAGAGTATCAGCGTGCTATTGGTTAGCCCTTTGTATTTCAACATGACGGTTTCTGAGAGCGATCCAAAATAATACCCAGAATCAATTTTCCATTGAGCTAGGTTATTCGTTTTCAATGCCAATACCGCATCGTTTCTTGAATGATGATATTCCCAATATCCTGAACTTTCCTAGGTGGAATGAGAGGAGAGCTCCCTTTACCCTGTAAGACGTTATGGCATTTTTTGTATCGTAAACTCCATTATCTGACTCTTTTTAAATTTTTTTCCGGAGTGGATAAAGTAATGTCGGAAGCTCTTCACTATCTCTAACACTCACTAAACTGACTCCAGCACTGATGACTTTATACGTACAAACATCAACGGCCAAATGGAGCTTGCGTCATTTCTCCCTAGTTATCACTGCCATGCTTTCGGACTTTCCATTCCCTTTCACCGGACACTTTCAAATCGGTGGAATAGTCTAACAAGCCCTTTTGATAGAGCGCGACATCTCACGCCAACTGCCCTAGCACGTTGACTGATAGAGGTGTAATCGGGTGATGTACGTGACGTACTCATAATCTTGAAAATGGAATTGACCAAACCACCAAGAAGACGCGATGGCTGAGACAAAATCACTTTAATCATCAAGGCAGTTTAATTTCAGTAGTGCTACACGTATGTTGCAACTCATGGTCCCCCATCTCATAATATTCGGTACATCTCAAAGCATTGATAGCAGAGCCATCAATCCAAAATGTAATTCGTTGCTCAAATGCCTTATCATACTGATTCCAGTTTGTGATTTTGTTCTTCGGTTTGCCCATGACTGACACCTGAAACATCTGTGATAGATAATTTGATCACTGAATAGCAAAAGAGTCCACTGATTTAATCAACAACACATCTGTATCCCCATGCTCATTGAAGATGCTTGATTTTCAATGAAATCAGAATCATGCTACGCACCATGAAAATCATACTGACTCCTCAACAAAAGCAACAACTAGAACAAATACACGGTTATACTCGTGATAACCGTGTATACGATCGCATCAAAGCGGTCCTACTTACTTCCGAAGGCTGGAATCAGAGCATGATTTCTCAAGCACTTTGTATCCATGAATCAACGGTCGCTCTTCATCTCACTAATTATGTTCTCTCTAAAAAAATCAAGCCTGACAATGGTGGCAGTCAAAGCCGACTTCCTGCCTCTCAAACCAGACAACTTATCGAGCATTTGACTGAAAAAACCTATTTTCATACCCATCAAATCGTCACTGATACCCAGGCTGAATGGGTGGGGAACGACAGCGCTTCTGGCATGAATAAATGGTTACATCACCATAGGTTTTCGTGCAAAAAGCCCAAAGGCGTACCACACCCATTCAAACCTAAAGAGCAGCAAGCCTTTATCGACAATGTTTTTAAGTCTAGCAAAGCGCCTGTTCTCCTCGTGGATGCAGTTCATTCAACTCAGACCACAAAGCTAAGCTATGGATGGATACGTAAAGGCCAAGATAAGCTCATCGAAACAACAGGCAGTCGCACTCGTTTGAATATTATTGGCGCATTGCAGTTGGAAGAGATTAGCAAGGCTGTCACCGAAGCCTATGACACAATAAATAGCGAAAGTATTGCTAGCTTCTTTGGGAAGGTCATGAATGAGCATGTGAGGAACAATGTTTACTTTTCATCAAGCAAAGCGTTTACCGCTTCTATTAAGCATTTTTTCAATGTAACGTTGCCCGAATTCAGGCTCACTAGTATCCAGAATTACGGACAATTTTCAGGTCATTAAACCTGCATTTTCAAGTTGATTGGATATAGATAACGGTGAATATTTGAGATTCATGAATAAGAAAAAGAGGTTGAGTGGATTATGTATATGATTATCTGGGTGGTAACTCTTTTTATGTTAACCATTGTGGGACTGATTCGTTTTCAAAAGTATCCCAGTAGAGTGTTTGGATGTACTGTATTAGTTATGTTTTGTACAACAGTGGTTTCTGCGGATGATCTTGTAACTAGTTTTTCTAATAAAGGTGTTTTAACATTAGTATTATTGATGGTTTGTTCATTAGCATTAGAGAAAACCCGCATTTTGCGCTACGTAGCTAAATTAATCATCAGGCCTAATTACAACATAACTTGGTTTAGGCTGTTTAGCATTACTGCCCTTTCTTCTGCGTTGCTCAATAATACAGCGATCGTATCTGCTTTAATGTCTTCTATTCGTAATAACCCTTATCATCCTGCTAGCAAGTTGCTTCTACCATTATCTTATGCCGCGATTTTAGGAGGCACACTGACGTTAGTTGGCACATCAACTAATCTGATCGTAAATAGCTTAGTCATTGATGCCGGTTTTCCTCCTATTAGTTTCTTCGATTTTACGTTTGTCGGTTTTGCCTTGGTATCATTCTGTGGATGCGCCTTATATATTTCACGAAATTCTTTACCGAGCAATGAAAATGAATTAAATAGTGTAAATTTTAGTACTTATATGATTGATTCGAAAGTTCAAGAGCACTCGCCGATGATTGGTCATACAATTGAGAAAAATGGCCTAAGACACTTAGAATCACTCTTTCTTGCTGAGATTATTCGGGGTCAACGAGTGATAAGTCCTGTGACGCCTAATGAAGTGATAGAAAAAGATGATCGCCTTATTTTTACTGGAGATATCACTAAAGTTATGCAGTTACAGCAGTTTAGTGGATTGGCTTTATTTGCAGATGGCCAAGGATTACCCATCAATAATTTGACAGAGATACTCATCCGTTCTGGAAGTATCTTAGTAGGGCAGACACTGAAAACAGTTGGGTTTAGGGCATTATTTAACGCTGCAGTTGTGGCGATAAAACGTGACGGTAAACCGTTATTAGGCAAGCTGGGTACGATTAAACTTGAAGCGGGTGATTTTTTAGTTCTGGCTGTCGGTGATGATTTTCATTGCCGTAAAAATTTGCATAAAAATTTTATAATACTCAGTGGCGTTGAACCTGAAGATAAGTTAATCGATAATAAAGAGTTGTTGGTAGGTTTGGGCTTTATTGCTGCTATTGCTGTCTCCGCAGTCGGGTTTATCCCTTTATTTAGTAGCTTGTTTGTGCTTTTAGGTTTATTGATTTTAACGGGATGTTTGTCTCAGGCAGAAATCATCCGCCGTTTACCTATAGATATCTGGTTGATTGTTGGATCTGCATTATGTTTGTCTCAAGCATTGACCAATAGTGGGGCAATTGATTTGTTCGATGGATTTGTAAAACATTATCTCAGTGGATTATCTGCATTTTGGGCTTTAGCTGTCATTTATTTTTTGACATGGTGTTTAACTGAGTTAGTTACGAATAATGCCGCAGCTGCGCTAATGTTACCCATTGGTCTTGCGACGGCCTCTAGCTTAGAGGCAAACCCAATGGCATTTATAATGGTGGTCGCTTTTGCTTCGAGTGCTAGCTTTTTAAGCCCTTATGGTTATCAAACTAATTTGATGGTTTATAATGTGGGGCAATATACAATTCAGGATTTTTTACGACAAGGACGGTTAGTCTGTATCACCTATGCTTTCGTTTCCATCACTGGTGTGGCTGCCCTTTTTGGCGTGTAAATTGGTTGTCATCTATCCGTTTTATTTAGGGTAGATTGTTACTAAGGATCTGGATTACCTTTAACTGTCCATAAAAATGCGAAACGGTTAGTGCCTCTGAGTTATGCGTGTCTACGTAGGGCGGTAGCGTGGCTAAAGTTAAAAAAAAATAGCTAGAGTACGCAAATCGCATAAACATTCTTCAGTTTAAACGTGCAATAAAATTGAGTGCTAAAGATCTACATGATGCGATGCCAGGGTCCGCGCATGTTATTGGCGCACTTTCTCTTCGATTTTCGGAATAAAGTTTTAAGAAATAGGTTGAACTAGCGATCTAGGCGTGATCTTATACTGTTTATTGCAAAGCAGGATTTGGTCAATTATGCCGAGGTCACTGGGGTATAAAGAGTATGCACTGGATGAATAAAGATGAGAGCAAAATCGTGTACGCTCACGCGTCGGAAAATCTCTCACGAATAAGACAGATGTGTATGAACTTTATTAAGTTAGTCGAGATGAAAGGCACTTTGAAAAGACGGCAGTTAAAATGCGCATTGAACACGGAGTTCCGTGAGCGAGTTTTGTTTGGTGATTAACATTTCGTTAACTCATGCGCGAGCCCTGGCGTTTAAGAAGGAAGAAGAAGTTGAGGCGCTTGATCCGAGAAGCTAGAGCGGTTTAACGGCCTGCTAGAATCGATCTGTTCTAATTCATTTATTTTGATAACTTAAATTAGGTTCGACAATGTCCAAGAAAAAAGTTCTCACCGTTTTTGGCACTCGTCCTGAAGCGATTAAAATGGCACCGCTAGTTCACGCATTGGCGGCGGATGAGCGTTTTGAAGCCAAAGTCTGCGTCACCGCTCAGCATCGTGAAATGCTGGATCAAGTATTAGATCTGTTCGAAATTACGCCGGACTATGATCTAAACCTGATGAAAGCTAGTCAAACGCTCAATGAAGTCACCGCGCGAATTCTATTAGAGTTAAAACCTGTTTTGCAGGAATTTAAACCCGATGTTGTTCTCGTTCACGGGGATACCGCAACAACATTTGCAGCCAGTTTAGCCGCGTATTATGAGCAAATTGCTGTCGGCCATGTTGAAGCTGGCCTTCGTACTGGTAACATTTACTCGCCATGGCCAGAAGAGGCGAACCGTAAACTCACCGGCGCGTTAACTAATTATCACTTTGCACCAACAGAAGCCTCGAAGCAAAATTTGTTGCAAGAAAACTACGCTGCGGAGAACATTTTCGTCACTGGCAATACCGTAATTGATGCTCTGTTAACGGTAAAAAAGAAAATTGAGCAAGATGCCGATCTAAAAGCAGCCTTAGCGGCGCAGTTCTCTTACTTAGATGAAAATAAAAAGTTAATTTTGGTCACAGGTCATCGCCGTGAAAGTTTTGGTGAGGGCTTTGAGCGTATTTGTCAGGCACTCGCGCAAACAGCTCAGCAGCACCCTGAGGTGCAAATTCTCTACCCTATGCACTTAAACCCTAATGTGCGTGAACCTGTTAATCGCATTCTAGGTAGTGTGGATAATGTACTATTGATTGAGCCACAGCAGTATTTGCCGTTTATCTATTTAATGGATCGCGCACACATTATTCTGACTGATTCCGGTGGTATTCAAGAAGAAGCACCTTCGCTTGGAAAACCCGTATTGGTCATGCGTGATACAACAGAGCGACCTGAAGCTGTTGAGGCAGGTACAGTAAAACTCGTTGGAACGGATGTTGGAAAAATTGTATCAGAACTGTCCGTTCTACTAACTAATGAAGGAGAGTATAAAAAAATGAGCGTTGCACATAACCCATACGGAGACGGCATGGCATGTACTAAAATCTGTAATTCCCTACTATAAGAATTGTCGTAGTGGTTAAACATAGCGCTTTAATTCCCAGTGCTCTTAGCACTGGTGTGAAAACGGTTAGTAACATTGGTATTTTTGTTTTAATCGGTCATTTCTACGACAATGTATTATTTTCCCAATATATATATATGGTAACACTGGCTACTTTTCTCGCCTTTGTTACCGATTTTGGTTATGCAACGAAAATAATCGTCGATTTTACAGCAAAACCCATTTCTGTAGCGCTGAAAAACTCATTTTATACTCGTTTTTTAGTACTCGCGGTTATTTTGGCTTTAGTTAGCATTGTTTTTATTGGGTTTTATTTTAGCTGGTTGTTTTTATTTTTATTTTTAAATGTTGTTTTTTCCTACTGGTTGGAATCCTTTTCATTCAAACTTCGATTTGAAGGTAAGTACTGGAGCGAGTTTATATATTCCAGTTGGGTGAATTTTCTGCCATTTATTTGTCTAATTTATTTTATTTATACTAAAGCAAATCTAGAATGGATATTTATGATGCTTAGTGCATTCAAGCTTATAACATTCATTTTTTTCTATTCAAGAGTGAAAGTTACAGAGCACAATGAGGTGTCAATAAAATCTGAAATCAATGATTGCTTTAAATTTTTTTTGGATTCAGTGACTCTCAATGCCCAGCCTTTGTTGCAGGTGTACTTGGCTAAAATTTTTTTAGACCCGCCTGCATTTGTTGTTTTTGGATATGCGCAAAAAATAATTCAAGCATTCAACACATTATTTTCAGCATTGAACAATGTGTTCTATCCAAAATTGGCGAGAAACTTAGAGTCTAGAATGGATATTCTGCGAAATTTGAAAAGCTTTGCTATCACAGTAAATAGCTTTCCAATATTATTGTTATTGTTTTTTTTTGTTTTTCAATATGCTATTAGTCCAGTGTTTTTTGTTGACTTGAGCCTATTTTATCAATCTATTTTAACAATACTGCCATATTGTTTGATTGTTGTATTTATCAGGTTTAATAGTGCAATATTAGGTTCATTGTTGACCTTATTCGGCAGACAAAAGTTTCGAGCTACTGCAAATGTAATTGTGCTATTTGTTGAGATTGGGCTACTCAGTCTATTTCTAAAATTGTTTCCGAAAAGTGAAGTTGTAGTTCAAGCACTAATTGCTTCAAGTTTGCTATTACTTGTTGGTTATTTATGGGCAATAAAGAATGACAAAAATATATTTAGTGTTGTTTTTAATACTAAAAAAGCTAAAAGTTAATGAGTTCGAAAGTAGTATTTTAAGACGGTTGTTCTTTAATATTACTGGCACGGAAGTTGGTCTGTATAGTTATGGCTGCTTTGATCTTGTAAGAATTCCCCCGAACACTAGAATAGGTCGATATTGTTCTTTTTCAAGATCTTGTGTTTTCCTCAATGCAAACCATCCGCTAGAGGAAGTTTCATTGCATCCATACTTCTACAATGCTGCTCTTGGCTATGTACAGAAAGACAGAGTAAAAAGAACGCATTTTGATGTGGAGGATGATGTTTGGATTGGTCATAATGCCACTATATTAGCATCCTGTAGTAAAATTGGACGTGGCGCAGTTATCGCGGCAGGTGCTGTGGTTACAAAAGATGTCCCTCCTTACGCAGTGGTGGCAGGTGTACCTGCAAAAATTTTGAAATACCGATTTGACGCCAATAAACAAGCTAAGATTGAAGCTTCTGAGTGGTGGTTAAAAGATAAGTATTCAAACATTAAAAAATTTTTGGGTAAATAAATGAATAAGTTAAAAATTGGCTTTTTATGGCACAATGTGTCTTCTGGTAATTTGGGGGTTGGTGCACTATCAATCAGTAATATGATTCTAATAGATTCAATATGCAATGAATTAGGAATAGATGCCGAATTTGTCACTGTTGGTGATGATGAAGTCTCATGCGAATCAAACAAGCGGTTAGTTGAGGAGCAGATCTTTAGGAAATTCCAGCATAAAGTCATAAGTGTTAAAGCTTTAATAACAAATCCTTTTAAGTTAATTGCTTATGTTAGAGAAATAAGAAAATTAGATTTAGTACTAGATATTGGGGCAGGAGACAGTTTTTCAGATATTTATGGTAGTAAGCGTTTTATAATTCAAGTTTTTACGAAGCTAGTGAATGCATTCTTTGCCAAAAAATCCGTTCTTTCTCCTCAGACGATTGGTCCATTTAAGTCATCTTTAGCTGAAAAAGTGGCATCTATTATTATAAATAAGACAGATTTGGTTTTTGCTAGAGATAGCATTAGTTTTGAAGTTGGAAAAAAATATGGAAATTGCATTTTAGGGACTGATGTTGCACTCTCCATGCCATTTGCAAAAAGTGAAATAAAAAATGAAAGGTTGAAAGTTGGTATTAATATTTCAGGACTTTTATGGAATGGTGGTTATACAAAAAACAACCAATTTGATCTGGCTCATGACTATAGAGAGTATATCGTAGAGCTTATTAGCCGTTTTTCAGGGTTAGATAGTGTTGAAATACACCTGGTTTCTCACGTAATAGCAACATCTCCTATTCAACAAGTGGAAGATGACTACACTGCCTGTTTGGAAGCTAATAAATTGTTTCCTGGGTGCATTGTTGCTCCAAGATTTACAAATCCTATCGAAATAAAAAGCTACATTAGCAACATGAATTATTTTACTGGTGCGCGGATGCATGCGACGATCGCCGCATTTTCAAGTGGTGTACCTGTAACACCGTATGCGTATAGTAGAAAGTTTAAAGGGCTTTTTAACACTCTAGGATACAACAGAGTTTTAGAAGCAAAAGAGTTGAATTTAGAAGAAGCTGTTAATTTTAATATACAACATTTCAATAGTAGATATAATATATTACAAGAATTGAAAAAATCTGAAGAAAATAAAAACACTCTAACTAATAGATATCTATTTGAACTTAAAAATTCCATAAGAAATCTATTATGACAGATGTGAATAAAGTTGTAGACAAAGACTTATGTACAGGTTGTGGGTTATGTGCATCAGTTTTTCATAAAAAAATTGAAATACTAAAACAGGACTATAATCGACCTGTTTATAAAGAACGATTAAATAGTGATGAATTGGATAAATTTAAAAAAATTTGTCCTGGAATTAACCAAAAGTCAATTAAAAGTTCCAATATCCATCCTATTTGGGGACCGATTTTATCCTCACATATTGGGCATTCCAATGATAACGAAATTAGATTTCTTGGCTCATCAGGTGGTATTGTAACTCGAAGTCTTCTCTATGCTTTAGAATCAAAGTTAGCTACTTTAGTCGTACAAATTGCTGCCGATGGATGCAACCCTTTAGAAAACACAGTTAAAATAAGTAGAACTAGAGCCGACTTAATTACTGCGACAGGCTCTCGTTATAGTCCAGCATCTCCTCTCGAAAGCATCATTCAAATCATCGATGAAAACCCAAATGACAAAATTGCTTTTGTTGGTAAGCCATGTGACTGCACGGCATTAAGAAATCTAATGGCAATAGATAGAAGAGTTAAAGATTCGATTTCATTAGTGATTAGTTTCTTTTGTGCGGGTACGCCTAGCCGTAATGGCGTTAGGCAAGTAACAAAAGCATTGGGTATTGATGATTCCAAAAACGTCGATCAGTTCTACTTTAGAGGGCGAGGTTGGCCTGGAAAAACGACTTTGGTACAAGAAGAATTTGCATCTTACATGGAATATTCGAGGTCTTGGGGGGAGTTATTAGGGCCTACTATCCAAAATCGTTGTAAATTCTGTGCGGATAGCACTGGTGAAGTTGCAGATATCGTTAGTGCAGATGTATGGCACTGTGATGATAGGGGATACCCACTATTCACTGAGTCTGATGGGCAAGGACTTATACTCGCAAGATCCAATCTAGGAAATCGGTTAGTAAATGAAATGCTATCGTCAGGTGTTATTTCTGCAGCACATTACGATATCGATGAGCTAGCTAAAGTCCAAATCACCCAATTTGAACGTAAATCAACCCTTTTAGTACGGACTGCCGCTAAATCTTTAGTTAGCTTTACTTTCATTAGGCTAAGAAATCAACGTGCTCTATCAACTTTTAGAGCCGTACCTCTAAGTAAGCAGTTACGAGTATTTGTTAGCTCTTTTCTTCGGGCTATTAAGGGGCGAATGTGATCAATATATTTATTTTGAACTGGAACAGTGCTAATGATATTGATGAGTTATTAAATTCTCTAACGTTCTCTAATAATAAGGCGTTTAGAGTAATATTGATACATAATGGTACCAATGATTGGGATGAACTTGTTGATTTATCAATAAAATATTCTAATGAGTTTGAGATTCATGTAGTTAATAATAATGATAATTTTGGCTATGCAGGTGGTAATAATGCAGGGTTTAACTATCTATCGAACAACGATATTGATGGGGATTTACTAATTCTAAATCCAGATGTTGTCTTAGATAAGACAACTATAGACGAGTTAGTGCTGGCAAAAAACTCTGAAGAGGATGTTGGTTCAGTTATGGTTAGAACTGTTGAGGATGAGAATATAATATATGATTCAATAGTTTTTTCGGGGTTTACTCAGAAGTATTCTATTTATTCAACCAGATCTATTATTTCAACCGACTATTGTGCTGGTTCATGTATATTGATTGATCGCGAAATGGTAGAAAGAGTAGGACTGTTTGATGAAAATTATTTCTTATATTGGGAGGAAGTAGACTTTTCTTTACGAATAATGGAAGAAGGTTATAAGTTGCTTTCTACTACGAAAAGCCAAATTCGCAGAAAGAAGAATAGCACAGAAAGAAGTTCTAATGCATATTATTATTTTATAAGAAATAGTTTCTTGCTAAGGAAAAAGTTCCCATTAAATAGAGGGAATGTTTGTCATTTTTGGTTTATAATAAAAGCAATATTCTCTTCTTTTTATAAAAGTGTAGCTGAGCTCAATTTTAATTATTTAACTAGCTCTGTAAAAGGACTTTTTGATGGTATCAATGAAAATTATGGAAAGAGACCTTAGTTCGATTAGTATGTTTTTTTTGAGTGCTGTTCTCTATGTCTCCAGAATTATTTGGCGGAATAGTTATCAAACTTGCTATATTAGTTATCATATTGTTCAATGTGATTTTATTTAGAATTAGTCGGATGAGGTTTATGACTATCTCATTGATAGCTGTATTTTTAATCTTGCAGTATTGCAGTATTTTTGGGTTGAATTTCGTTCAACTTCCTCCCCTGATTATTCTCCAATTATGTTATGCTCTTATCTTTTATTATTGACAATCATTCCATTTCATAGTTAAAATTATTTCCTTAGTATAAGGTACGGGCTGTTAGTTACTATATCTGCATTCATTGGCTTTACTAGTATACCTCAGACGTTTGCTTCATTAGCATTACTATATCTTTTTTCTTTAACAGGTCATAAAGGTTTCTTTGGTAGGTTGGTTTCTTCTTTTTTTAATACTATTTGAATTAACAGGATAATGTTGTTTGGTTATTTTCCTTTGTTTTTAATAAAGAAAAGAGCATTTCTATTTTTTCCTTTATTGCTGGTTCCATTTTTTCTATGGCTTATCTATTGATGATGGTTTTCTTACTACACAAACACTATCAAGTAGAAATGAAATGTTAATTAATGTAATTAATTAACATTTCATCACTTTCATTATTTTATTTGTTGTTTGGGTCGTTTATTAAGCCAGATTTTTACATACATGAATCAGGCATTTTTTATATAGAGAATGGTTTTGCTTTTATAGTTTATTATTTCGGATTCGTTGGTCTTTTTTTTATATCTTTCTTTTGTTATTGTTTTAGGATGTTTTTTAATGCGTTCTTTTATCCATAAGAAACTTATTGACATCTGAGTGGTTAATTTTTTGTATATGTCTCATTGTTTTTTCCATTCTTCACTCATGAGTTTTTATTTGTCCATTTCTTTTGTTATTAGGTTTTATGTTATTTCAAATATGAAGAAAAACCTTGGTGGTGATATTGTATGAAAGTTCTTTTTGTTACAAGACCTACGGTCTTCTCTGGTCCTGGTGGCGATACTATTCAACTTTTAAAAACGAAAAAATATTTAGAATTGCTTGGCGTCAATGTCGATATTGCTGATACAACAAGTCCCTCTCTTGATGGTTATGACCTGATCCATTTCTTTAATTTGCGAAATCCACAAGATATCTTTTCTACGGTCATTTCAGCTAAGGAAAAGCGTATACCTACCGTCCTATCGACAATATGGGGTAGCTACAATGAATGCGATAGAAAAACTCGAAAAGGACTACAGAAATGGATTTCCAATAATGTGCCAGAATATTTTTTGGAATATCTAAAAACATCGGCGCGTATTATTTTAAATAGAAATTTCCACAAAGGAATGGTTAGGTATTTAACTAAAGGTCATTACAAATCCCAGCGTGAAATTGCTAGCTCAGTAAATATATTACTACCGAATAGCCCTACTGAACTGGAAAGAGTTGTTTCGGATATGAACTTAGACACTTACAAAGGGCTTTGGGTTGCAAATGCGGTCGATATTAATGTTTTTAATATGAACCAAAATTTTACAGGTAAGTATGATCATCTAGAGGGCTGTTTATTAAGTGCCGCTCGAGTCGAGATCCGGAAATGTCAACTTGATCTCATAAAAGCAGTTAAAGGATTACCTTATAAATTAGTGATTGTAGGGAAACCTAGTCCAAATAGTAGAGCTTATTATGATGAGTGTCTCAGTGAAGCAGGGGGTAATGTTATATTTATTAATCACGTCGAACAGGAGGAGCTTGCTGAATTGTATAAGGTTGCTAAAGCACATGCTCTGATTTCTTGGATGGAGACCCCTGGATTATCTTCATTAGAAGCTGCTATGATGGAATGTAACTTATTGGTTACTAACCGTGGTGATACAGAGTTCTACTTTGGAAACTATGCTGATTATTGTGAGCCTGGTGACATAGAATCAATCCGGAGTGGAGTGATCTCTGCGATGGAGAAGGAGTTTGATGCAAAGTTAAAGGAGAAAATTATCTCCAATTTTACTTGGCAGCATACAGCAAGGAAAACACTTGATGGCTATAATTGGGCATTAGATATAATGAGGAAAAATAATTGAAAATATTGGTCACAGGCGGTGCTGGATTTATCGGATCCGCAGTTATTCGCCACATTATTCAAAATACACAAGATAGTGTGATAAATGTTGATAAGTTGACCTATGCGGGGAACTTGGAATCATTACAAGATATTGACAGTAGCGACCGTTATGCTTTCGAACCAGTCGATATCTGTAACCGTTCCGAATTAGATCGTGTGTTTTCTGTGCATCAACCAGATGCGATTATGCACTTGGCCGCGGAATCTCATGTAGACCGTTCTATTGATGGCCCAACTGCGTTTATTGAGACCAATATCATTGGCACTTATACCTTACTTGAAGCTGCGCGCAGTTATTGGAACGCGCTTGAGGGCAATAAAAAATCGGCATTCCGCTTCCATCATATTTCAACCGATGAAGTGTATGGTGATTTGGAAGGTACAGATGACCTCTTTACAGAAGAGACTCCATATTCACCTTCTTCACCTTATTCTGCATCAAAAGCCTCTAGCGACCATTTAGTACGCGCTTGGTTACGTACCTATCGTTTTCCTACCATAGTGACTAATTGCTCTAACAATTATGGACCATACCACTTTCCTGAAAAGCTGATCCCATTAATGATTCTAAACGCTCTGGACGGTAAACCACTTCCTGTCTATGGCGATGGAATGCAAATTCGCGATTGGTTGTTTGTCGAAGATCACGCTCGAGCGTTGTATAAAGTGGTGACAGAAGGCCAAGTAGGTGAAACCTACAACATTGGTGGTCATAACGAAAAAGCTAATATTGAAGTGGTGAACACACTCTGTACACTGCTTGATGAGTTGGTACTGAATAAGCCTACAGGCATTACCCATTACGCAAACCTTATTACTTACGTCAAAGACCGCCCTGGGCATGATGTGCGTTACGCGATTGATGCATCGAAAATAGAACGAGAACTCGGCTGGAAGCCAGAAGAGACGTTTGAATCAGGTATTCGCAAAACCGTTGAATGGTATTTGAATAACCGCGAATGGTGGAGCCGCGTGTTAGATGGTTCATACAGCCGTGAGCGTTTAGGCTCCGGACAATAACAACCAATTACGTTGACGATTTCATGAAACGTATTGTTTTAGTTGGCGGCTAGGTATTAGTCTATTTTCTATTGCTAGTACCGTATAGAAAAAGAAGAGAACTCGATACTGTTTGAGTGATTTGATCAGTCGCCAAACAAATCCACAATCGCTATCGAGTTTCATAATTCTGACATTATCTGACTAGAGGTTGTTGACCCAGAGAAGCGAGAAATGACTAGGTTGAGTAATTACACACCCAATTTTTTAATGCAACTTGTTGTTGCCTAAAAGCATAACTGCATAATTTAGGCACTTAGATTTAGAATCTATCGACTGTTTGCTCGTTTGGTTAGAAGGCAAACTTAGTCTACGAAGAGTTAAAATTCGCTCTTTGGGGACGATGTACACGCAAGAAATAAAGCAGTAAAAGTCTTAAAAAATAGCGTGTTAACTCAATGAAAAATGGATTTATAGTTGCCACGACCGCTCTAAAGTTGAAACAGCCATGTCTCGATACAAAGATTTAACCAGCGATCAATTAAGCTTGAACAATTACAATACTCCAGTCGGAGAAGCACTCGCCAATGTCAAAGGCATGAACAGGATCATAGGACTAGGTATACCTATTCGAAATTAATGGAGACAGGTAGCAGGCAAGATCTACTCTCCGTCTGATTTGACAACAACGCCGTTAAAGAGTGAAACCTCATTTACAGGTGGTATCAAACGTAAACGGATGAAGTGTGTAATAGATGAAAATTACCTAAGGTAAGTTCTTGTAAGCCTACGTGACGGGGATATTCATGCGGTTTCTGTGGTCGGAATATGATGACTAAGATTATGAAAAATTAATTAGTGTAATGGTAAAGAACTTATTAAGATTTTTTTCAGCGAGTTACGACAACTTTCTAATAAAAATTCGAATACACTACTAATATTAGAACAGGAAATATAATAGTGGGAAAAATTGCAGTTATTGGTACAGTTGGGATTCCTGCCTGCTATGGTGGTTTTGAGTCACTTGTTGAAAATTTAACAAAGAATAGCTCTAATAAAATAGAATATACAGTTTTTTGTTCATCTAAAGATTATAACAACAAGTTATCCTTCTATAATAATGCCAAATTAATTTATCTACCATTGAGAGCAAATGGTGTGCAAAGCATCCCTTATGATATCCTATCATTGTTAAAGTGCCTTCGCATTAAACCAGATGTCGTTCTTATACTGGGGGTTTCTGGCTGTGTATTCTTGCCTCTTTTTAAATTATTTTCCCGTAGTAAAGTTGTTACCAACATTGATGGACTTGAATGGAAGCGTAATAAGTGGGGGCAATGTACAAGACAATTTTTAAAATGGTCGGAATCATTAGCGGCTAAGTTTTCTGATGTTGTAATCACGGATAATCAAGCAATAAGTGATTATGTTTTGAAAGAATACGCCGTTAAAAGTCAAACTATTGCTTATGGTGGTGATCATGCGATTCGGCACTTAAGTGCCGACTCAACTCAGGAAATATTTGATCTTGGATTATGTAGAATTGAACCTGAAAATAATGTTGTAATGATTCTAGAGGCTTTCTCTAAATCGAAGAGAAAGCTAAAGTTTGTTGGTAACTGGCAAGCTAGCGAATTTGGACGAATACTAAAAAAACAATATAGTATTCATGATAATATCGAACTATTAGAGCCTATTTATGATCTAGATAGATTATATCAACTAAGAATACAATGTTCCAGATATATCCATGGTCATTCTGCGGGAGGTACCAATCCTTCTCTAGTTGAAATGATGCATTTTGGTATTCCTATCTTTGCTTTTGATTGTAGCTTTAACCGTTACAGTACTGATGATAAAGCACATTATTTCAATAGTATTGAAGAGTTAAGTAGGTTGATGAACTCTACCAATAATGATGAATTGAAAAAAAATGCTCTTGCTATGAAAGATATAGCTCTAAAACGTTATACTTGGAGCAAAATAACAGAAAACTATGAAAGTATTTACTTATCTTTTTCATAAACTCACGGATCAGGAAAAATCATGAACATACTTATTTTAAAATGGTTTTGTAGCGTAAGTAATGGTATGAATGCCCTCCACCGCTAAGATCGATATTCAGCTAAAATCAGTTGATAAAACGATGACAATAAAAGCAAGGTGGAGCTATTTTGCAGGTATCCATTTGGACTTGGACTCTATCACCAGAGATCGGGGGCTCGTATCTTTGGAAATCTTTTTTACGTTGGTAAGTTACAATATGTTTAATAGAAGCTTCTGATAAAATTTTGTAGATCATTTTCGTTGTTTTGTAATAGCTCCTATACCCGTGATCATTGAAGATGCTTAATTTTCCATGAACGTAGGATCATGCTAGACGCCATGAAAATTACACTTACTCCAAAGCAGAAGCAGCAACTCGAAGAGATGCACGACTCAACTCGTGATGGTCGAGTGCGAGACCGTATTAAAGCGCTTTTACTCGCGTCTGAAGGCTGGAGTCAGACGATGATTTCACAAGCTCTTCGTATTCACGAATCGACCGTTGCTCGCCATCTTAGTGATTATGTTCTCTCTGGAAAATTTAAACCTGAGAATGGTGGTAGCCAAAGTCGACTTTCTGTGACTCAGACGATGCAGCTCATTGAGCATTTGACTGAGAAAACCTACTTTCATACCCATCAAATCGTTACTTACGTCAAGACGGAGTTCGGTGTGAGCTACACCGTTTCAGGTATGAACAAGTGGTTACATCACCACAGTTTTTCATACAAAAAGCCCAAAGGCGTACCGCGCAAGCTAAAACCAGAAGAGCAGCAACCATTTATCGAGTATTACAGCGAAGTGCTTAAGTTTAACGATGCACCTGTGCTTTTTATGGATGCCGT
>NZ_CAWMCN010000122.1:0-1496 GCF_963865925.1 Vibrio sp. ZOR0018
TAGTGCAAAATTGAAGTTCAGTGTTTACGGTGTGTTTTTTGAGTTCGGCTATGCGTTGTCAACCCCTTAGCCGGGCGTTAGCATGCGGGAGTAATATGAAGAAAATTCTCATCATTGGTAATTCTGGCTCAGGCAAGAGTTGGCTGTCGAAACAGTTATCCCGAAAACTTCAGTTGCAAGAAGTTAACTTGGACTCGATTGTATGGGAGCCAGGTGGCTATAATCAAAAACGCTCCAACGGAGCAATCGAAAATGAAATTGCTAGTATAAAGTCTCAATGCAACTGGGTAGTTGAGGGGGTATTTGGTGCTTTAGCCGAACAGCTTATTTTTTCTGCTGACATGCTGTTATTTTTGGATTTGGAATGGTCTGAATGTAAAAACTCTCTTTATGCGCGTGGTTCGGAGAGCTCGAAGCAACTTAATGAGGAACAGGCGGAGAATAATTTTCGTGAATTATTGAAATGGGCTTCTGAATACTCGGTTCGAGAATCCAAAAGTTCACGACAGTTTCATCAGCAATTGTTCAGTGATTTTCACGGTACTAAAGTACGTTTCACTACACGCTCTCAAGTGAATGAGTTTGTAGCGGAAACAACATGCTAACAAACAATTTAAGAGTGATTCAGCACGCTTGGCATTTTTGGTTTGGGTCTAATTTAGTGTTTACGGTGTTCAAATTTAGTGCTGTGGTCGCGTGCTTCACACCTTAATTGGGCGTTATGTCTTATTATCGAAATAGGAAGTCGTTATGGTCGTTTTTGAGGATGATAAATTCATTGTAAGTCCATGTCGTAGTTGCAATATTCCAGGGTACTTGATCGTTGAGTGTAAAGGTGGAGCATCTTCTTTATATCAACTTTCCATGGACGCGCAGAAGGGGCTTGGTGTGTTGTTAGCTTTGTTGGAATCAGCCGTTATGAAAACGCTCTCTCCTGAACAAGTCTATTGTACGAAGTTTGGTGAGTCCGGCGGTGACTTGCACTTTCACGTGTTTCCTAGGTTGTCTGTGATGACAACGAAATACTTAGAAGACTTTCCAACTCAAGAATCCCTTATACATGGTCCCGTGTTGTTTGATTGGGCGCGAGAGTATTATAAGGTTGAAACGGAGGGTTTATCGCAAGAAGTTATTGTAGCCGCAAATAGTGTCATTGCTCATTTAGCAACGACATAACAAACAATTTAAGAGTGATTCAGCACGCTTGGCATTTTTAGTTTGGGTTGAATTCAGTGGTTATGGTGCTCTAATTGAGTGTTGTGGTAGCGTGCTTCACACCTTAATTGGGCGTTAGGCAAAGTGAGTTTTTATCAGCTAAGTCGAGTTTGAATTGAACGGTAAATGCCTGTTTTCTAGCTTAAGTTAAGCAATAAATAATCATCACATATTTGTTGTTTCTTGATCGCGTTGAGTTGTTTTTCGTTGTGAGTTTAGCGGCAAAATAACCTTCAGCATCCAAACGTCCGCCGAGCATGCTACGCTCGTCACTTTTCTTC